>JALGTD010000043.1 GCA_029821515.1 Candidatus Zipacnadia bacterium
GAGCTGCGGGAGCTGCTTACTACTCCGCATCCGGATCGGCTCTTCCAGTTGCGCGGTGCTATGCGTAAGGGACTCAGCCTGGAGGAGCTGCACGAGCTGACCCAGATCGATCCCTGGTTCTTGCAGCATGTGAAAGAGATTGTCGAGATGCAGGATGAGCTGGTGCAACTGCGCCAGCGTCCAGCGCAGAAGCCGCCTGCTATCGCGCCGGAGTATATGCGCCGGTTGAAGCGTGCTGGTTTCTCCGACCGCCAGATTGGAGTTCTCACTAAGTCAGATGAAGAGGCCATCCGGCAGATGCGCCGGGAGATGGGTGTTGAGCCAGTGGTAAAATCGGTGGATACTTGCGCGGGTGAGTTTGCGGCTTATACACCCTACTACTATCTCACCTACGAACGCGAAGATGAATTCCGCGCCAGCGAGAAGCCCAACATCATCATCCTCGGCAGCGGCCCGAACCGCATCGGTCAGGGCATCGAATTTGACTACTGCTGCGTTCACGCCGCCTTCGGCCTGCAGAAAGACGGCTACGAGGCCATAATGGTCAACAGCAATCCCGAGACGGTCAGTACCGACTATGACACCTCCGACAAGCTTTACTTTGAGCCGCTTACGCTGGAAGATGTGCTCAATATATGCGACAAGGAGAATCCCGAGGGCGTCATTGTCCAGTTTGGCGGCCAGACTCCCCTGAATCTGGCTGAAGGCCTGGAGGCGTATGGCATCCCCATCATCGGAACCCCTCCCGAGAGTATCCGGCGTGCGGAGGACCGGGAGAGCTTCAAGCAGGTTCTTAACAAGCTTGGTCTGGTGCAGCCGGCCAATGACACGGCAACCTCTCTGGAGGGTGCTCGTCAAGCGGCGGAGGAGATCGGCTATCCGGTGGTGGTGCGGCCATCGTATGTGCTGGGGGGGCGGGCGATGCAGATTGTCTACAATGAACAGCAACTCGACCGCTATATGACCGCGGCCATCGAAGCCTCGCCCGGCCATCCGGTTCTGATTGATAAGTTCGTGGAGGATGCTATTGAAGTTGACGTTGACGCCATCGCCGACGGGCAGCGCTGCGTCATCGGTGGAATTATGGAGCATATCGAGGAGGCCGGCATTCACTCCGGCGACTCAGCCTGCGTCCTGCCAGCCTTCAGCCTAGCCGAAGAGGAGCTGGCTCAGATTCAGCACCAGACTAAGGCCCTGGCTCGTGAGTTGGGCGTTGTTGGCTTGATGAATATTCAATATGCCATCCGCAACGAGGTCCTTTATGTCCTGGAGGTAAACCCCCGCGCCTCCCGCACCATACCCTTCGTCAGCAAGACCATCGGCGTGCCGCTGGCGCAGTTGGCGGCGCGCGTGATGGGCGGCAAGTCCCTGGAAGAGCTGGGCTTTACCGAAGAGGTGGTTATCGAACACATCGCCGTCAAGTGCCCGGTCTTCCCCTTCAGCAAGTTTTCCGGTATAGACACCATACTGGGGCCGGAGATGAAGTCCACAGGTGAAGTAATGGGCATAGACGCTCACTTCGGGGCGGCGTTCGCCAAGGCCTATATTGCTGCCGGCCACAAGCTGCCCACGCGGGGCACAGTCTTCATCAGCGTGCGCAACCGCGACAAGCGCGACGTCATCTTCCTGGGCAAGCGCCTGCACGAGCTGGGCTTCAATATAGTGGCCACCGAGGGCACCGCCGGGGTGCTACGGCGAGTAGGCGTGGATGCCGAGGTCGTCTACCGTGTCTCAGACCCGCGCGGTCGCAATGTTATTGACCTCATCCACGAGGGCCGCATCAATCTAATCATAAATACACCCCGTGGCGAGGAGCCTCGCGAAGACCACCGGCGTATCCGCGCCGAGGCGGTTACCTACGATGTGCCCAGCATTACCACTATCGCCGGCGCAATCGTCGCGGTAATGGGCATCGAAGCGCTGCAGAGCGGCGAAATAGAAGTCAAACCGCTGCAGGACTACCACGAAGCCATAATCCACGACTCGAAGCTCGTCAAGCCAGCGGGCGCGTCGTCGGCATAGACAGTAAGCGCTGGCCTCGAGAAAAGAGGCGTCTAGTGCAATGGCACAGATTGATATTGACGAAGAGATTGAAAGATTCAAGAAATCCGCCTACTTCGCCCAGGAGCAGCAGAACGAGAAAAGGGTCATCACCCACTTCCAACCTATCTTCAGTCCCGAAAATCTGGACAATCTTACGGCGGAGAATTTCAAGTCGTTTCTCCGATCCAAGAACAATAAGCATTGGTGGGGCATCCAGCGGCAAAGTGGGCATTTGACGGAAGATATGGATCATCTTCGGAGTGCACTGCGGATACTGCTCGATGAAACCAAGCCGATTGAAGAACGCTTGGATACGCTTTTCCCCCCAAAAGGCCCGCATTACATCAAGTTCCTGGGGCGAGCTACCGCCACTCCTATCCTACTCGTTGTCTATCCCAACAAGTACAGCGTGTACAATCGCAAAGTGGAGTTGTCTCTGAAAGCTTGTGATCTGCATCCGGACGACCGCGGGATGAGTTTGGCCCAGCGATATGTGAAAGTCAACGAGGTATTGACAGATTTGGCCCAGCGCCACCATATATCCCGATTCTTGCTTGATTGGGTTTTTCATAGAATAACCGTACAGGTTGAGCATGGAAAGGGGCCGCCGTCACATTGGACGTCAGCAATACACCCGCAACTGTAACGTGGACCGAGACGCCTGAGGGCCCTTCTGTTCGGCTGATTGATCAGACCTGCCTGCCCGGTGAGCTGGTTCTCAAGGATTGCTATGCACTTGAGGAGGTCTGTGAGGCTATCAAATCGCTGCGGGTGCGCGGCGCGCCAGCCATCGGCTGCAGCGCGGCGTTGGGTGTGGCGCTGGCTGTGTACACCAGCGGGGCAGACTGCACCCGTGAGCTTATTTCAGTCGTGGAGGATGCAGCAAAGCAGCTTGCAGCGACGCGACCGACCGCCGTCAACCTCTTCTGGGCACTGGAGCGGATGCGCCAGCTTGCCCAACAGTCGGCCAGTCTGCCCCCAGAGGCATTTCGCCAGGTGTTGTTAGAGGAAGCTCAGAGGATTGTTGATGACGATATTGACCGCTGCCGGCGCATAGGGCAGTATGGCGCCGAACTTATCCTTGAGGGGGCGAACATTCTTACTCACTGCAACGCCGGGGCGCTGGCTACTGCCGGATACGGAACGGCTCTCGGGATAATTCGCGCCGCTCACCAGCAGGGCAAAGATATACATGTCTGGGCTGATGAGACGCGGCCGCTCCTGCAGGGGGCCCGGCTCACTGCCTGGGAACTGGCGCAGGAGGGGATTCCCTGCACGGTTATTTGCGATAGCGTTGCGGCTTCGCTTATGCAGATGGGCAAGGTGGATTGTGTGGTGGTGGGAGCCGACCGCATCGCCGCCAATGGGGATGTGGCCAACAAGATTGGCACCTACGCAGTGGCGATAGCCGCGGCCCGACACGAGATACCCTTCTATGTCGTTGCGCCGCTGTCAACTCTGGATTTCTCACTGGCGACCGGTCAGGAGATTCCCATTGAACAGCGCAGTCCCGAAGAGGTCTGCTATCTGGCGGACCGGGTCACTGAGCCGATTTGTCCGGAGGGCGCTGATGTTTACAATCCGGCTTTTGATGTCACTCCGGCAGAGCTGATTGCGGCGATAATCACCGAAGTGGGAATCGCCCGTCAGCCGCTGGCCGCCTCACTGGCGGGACTTTCTGGCGAAGACTCCTCGGCGGGCTTTGGCTCTTCTTCCTGAGGGGCTTCCGGTTTCTCTTCCTCTTCGGCAATATCCTCTTCAGAGACCCAGGGCAGGCGCACCTTCTGGTCCGTGGTGTTGCCAGCCTCATCCCAGACGCGCACTACGATCTGCTCTGCATCTTCGGGGAGCTGCCCCGTAGCTATCCTGAAACTTTCAATTGACTCGTCATAGGCGCCATCGGCGGGCTGAGCTGCCCACCACTCGTCACTGTCCTCAACTTGCCAGGAGACCGAGGCGACGGCGGTCTGCTCATCGCTGGCAATGCCGGTCAGAGTTACCGTCGCCTCTTCCTGCTCGCCTCGTGGAGGCTCTAATCTCAGCGTTGGCGGTTCATTGTCAATGCGCACGCCAGTGACTACCTGACTTACCTGCCATTGGCTGTCAGGATTGCTGGGCCGGTCGGTTATGGTTATTTTGATCTCGTAGTTGCCGGACTGCTGCTCGGTCGTGTCCAGTTCGTATGAGTCTTCCTGGATAGGGCCGGCGATCTGTTCCCATTCTCCGTCGATCGGCCGCAGATACACGGTGCCGGCAATATTGTCATCGTCCGGGTCGTCCGCTGACCATTGGATCTTGGCTTCGTTGCGCAGCGCTGCGCCCTGGGCGGGAGCCTTGACTTTCAGCTTGGGCTTCTGGTTGGCAGGCAGATAGCTGATTCTTATGGCTTTTAAGCGGGTATCGGCCTTCTCGGTATTCGCCGGAACCTTGATGCGGTATTGCAGATAACGCCCGGCCGGCACATCAATCTGCATGCCGCTGCGATAGGCGCGCGACCAACTACTCCAACTGCCCTCTTCACGGTCGCGAGTGTTGCCCGAGCGGCACTGGACCACGACCTCGCTGGCCTGCTGGCCTTGCGCCCACCATCGAACACGCTGCCACTGGCTCAGACGCTCTGCATCCAGCACATCCGAGGTATACAAGCCAGTGTCAGCGCCAGACAAGTCGCACGAAAGCAGCCGGCCGGGATTGTTGCCGCCGGCGAAGAGTAGATCTTTGCCTCCGGCGGCCAGAGACAGAATTGCCCCTGCATCTTTGTTGCGATAGACCGTAGTATAGTGTTCATCTTCGGTGAACGTCAGGATGGCCCCCTCTGAGGCCGCTCCGCCGTAGACGCGCCCGTCGGCGGCCAATAGCGCCAATATCGGATGCTCACTATCCTGGTAGATAGCTTGTGGGATTCCACCCGAATCAATGCGATACACATAGCCCTTGCCGTGCTCGCTAAACGTTGCCGCATACAGCGCGCTGTTGCCAGCTATCAAATCTACCACATCACTGTCGCCGGCGTCGAGCACTCCCAGAAGTTGCCGCTGCTGTCCTATCTCATAGACAGCGCCGGGCGCCGAGGTACCTGCATAGACGACTTTGTTGCGTACAGCGAGACACAGGACGTGAGATTGGGGAACGTCGGCGTATAGCGAGTATTCGCCCTGTTCATCAACCAGGTAGATAAGCCCGCGGGAACCGGTGGCTACCAGCAGACCTCCGTCGGGCGCTGGCTGGATGTCCCATATGTACTCAGCAGGAAGCTCACAGAACACCTCGCCCCGGTCCTGCTGGGTTATGACGAAGATTTTCCCTCCTCCGCATGTCCCTGCATACAACTGGCCATTGCTGCCGACCAGAAGCGCACTGACCGGCGCTTCCCCGGTTTGAAAGTAAGGCCGGAGTTTGCCTTCCTGCCAGGCATATATGTCCCCGCTTGTTGCTTCCCCAGCAAAGACAGTGCCGGATGAGTCTGCAGCCAGGCTCCACCAGGTATGCCCCGGCGCTGTCACTGCCACTTGCCACAGGGGCGTAGTAATCAGCATGCCATCGTCGCGCACGCCCAGGCCGGCCAGGGTGCCGTCTTCGTAGTCTTCCGGTGAATCGTGCAGCCACGAGCTACTGCCCCGAATGACCTTGCCATCGGCCTCCTTTGTTTCTTCTTTTGCTTCGGTCTCTTTCTTTTCTTCAGTCTCACCTGGAGCTTCCTGCTTGGCTTTTTCCAGCAGTTCCTTGATCTCCTCGGGCATCGGAGGCATTTCGGACTGGAGCTGTTTGATTGCTGGTGGTAATGGGGGCCGTTCCACTTGCTTGCTGGCGAAAGCAGAGCGGGCCCACCACATTGACGCTGGCAACTGGCCGCTGGCATTCATCCATTGTGATGTTCCGCCCGTGCTGGGCATCGTCGGGCCCCCCTCGCCGGACGGTGGCATCTTCGATGGTATTCTCAGTGTGGCCCGCTCGCCTTGACGATCTTCCGTCGGCAGCATCATCACGGCCAGGCCGCCCAGCACATACGGCGTATCCACCACATTGGACAGTTCTGAGTAACCTGTGGCGATGTCAGTACGCGTAGCTGATGAGATGATAGACACTGCTGTCTTCGGCAGATTGTTGAGCAGTGTATCCCCGATTCGCAAGCCCACCGTGGGAATAGCGGCTAGCGTTAGCAGTTGCGTGTTTTGCTCCATCTGTTCGTATTCTTTGATAACTGTTTGCAGCTTATTGAACTCCGGAGTTAGCAGCCGCAGAGCTGAGCGCAGCATTGAGCCGTACCCGCCGCTGCTGACCGCCAAGCGCAGGTAGCCTTTGGGCAGCTCCAGAGGCATATGCAGCCGAACCACTTTCTCAGTTGCTTCTTCACCGGTTGGGCGGATTAGCACATGCAAAGTGACGTCTTCTCCGGCGCGAGCAACCGTTTCTTCAGTCCAGACTCGCTCAATAGTGGCAGTTCGGTTCTTGCGGCTGATATTGGCGGACAGTCTCACGGCGCTGACCCGCTGGGGGGTGAAGCGATTCTTCTCCAGCAGTGTTATCGTCGACATCATATCCCATATGATGTCGAGAGACGGTTCCCCCTGGTATACGTATGTATCGGTTCTGCTGACCGTGGAACCCTTTTTGCCCTCGACGGTGAAGGAAACTTCCACTGTGCCTTCATCATTAGCGTCGTAACCGGCCGAGATCGCGTCATAGGCACACATAACAATGAGTTGTTGCCGCAGGGCCGGGTCGTTACAGATCTGGACCCTATAAGTGTGCGAGAGGTCGTTGTCAAGGTCGTGAATCTCAAAGGTAACAGGTATTGTCTCGGGAAGTGCGCCAAGCTGACCGGCTATTGACCACGCGGTATCCTGTGCTAATGTGCCCACGGCGGCGATGCCGGAGGCCATCCGAAATGAGAAATCCATCTTTGCCACCACCTGGTGAACCCAGGCAGTGGTCAGCGGAAGCTGGGTTTGCCCCAGTTTCATCAAAGGGTGCCCAAGGGCGAGGATGCGATTGCCGTCACGGTAGGTCACTGTTCCTGTCGAGCTGATATCGAAGTCTCCGGAGGCCAACTGCACTCCTAGCGTGGCTCCGGATTCTAGCTCAATGTCTATCTTATGGCGCATATTCCCCGGACCGGCAATGGCCTCGAGACCGTAGCTACCGAAGAAATCAGCCAGGTGGTGGATGGCCTTGCCGCCGAAGCCGGCGCAAAATATCGGCGTTGTCACCGGGCGTAGTGCCAGAGTGTTGTAATCCACAAAAGCTTTGTCGAACTGTGTACTGACCACTTGCACGTCTGTGACTTCGTGACCGGCCAGTTTCACGGTGCGGTCGGGGCGGTGCGCGACTGCTGACGACTCTTCCTCGGCATTACTGTCCTGCTTCTCAAAGGCACGCAGCATACTTTCAATGGGCGTTACTCCGGCAATAGGCTGTTTCTGGAATGTCCACGCAAAGGCGATGGCGCCTATCAGGCGTCCGCCTATGTATACGGGAGTACCGCTCATTCCCGAGAAAATGCCCATATTCTTCTCCACCACAGGCCCGTCAAGTATTCTGATCAAGATGACGTCCGAGCCTTCCTGGAACTTGGGCAGTACCCCTATGACCTCAATATTGAATTCTTCAATCTCAACACCGGAAAAGATCGTGCGAGCAGTGCCCTTCATCCCGGCGCGTACTGCACTGGTCGGCATCATCTTAGCGGGGTTAAACCAGGAAGAATCCGGTCGAGCTGGCATCGCCAAGGCAAACACCAGCACAGTCACGGATAGATAGACAGATATTATCTGGGAACGCAGGAGCATGTGGCAGCCCTGCCCTTCGCTGTCAATAATCGATAGTAATCTTCCAGTACAAGTAAACCTCAACATTGGCTGTTTTGTCAAGCTTCGACTGCTGTGCAGTTATGTGTCCCTGGCCGATGACGGTGTGCGAAATCAGCTTGACACCTGCCGCCTAAAAGAGTATATTGGGTATACTCAGTATGCAACTTTGTGCTCTATTTTGATCAGGTGTTGCTTAATGTCTCCTCTAGAGCTGGGGCGACTTTCACAGCACAATAGCGAGCCCTTCTATGTGCAGATAATGCGCATCCTCGAAGAGCAGATTCGCCGGGCCCACTGGAAGCCCGGTGATAGACTTCCCACCCAGCAGCAGCTTGCCGGCCACTTTGCGGTGAGTCTGGCCCCGGTTAAACAGGCCCTACGCGAGCTGGAAAAGCGCGGTATTGTTTCTCCTCGGCAGGGGCGGGGCACCTATGTGACCGACACTACGCCCCTGTTTCAGGAACTTATCGAAAAAGACCGCATCCCGTCTTTCACCCGAGAGATGGCCGAAAGGGGACGTCAGGCCCACTCAGTGATATTGACTTTGGAGCGGATGTCTCCTGATGATATGCCCAAAGCCAGCGAGCAATTGCAGCTTGCCGCCGCCGACAGTTTGGTGTTTATTGAGCGAGTACGCCTGGCCAATGGCAACCCTCTAGCTTTGCAGGCCAGCTATTTACCATATAGCCAACTGGCTGAGATAATTGAGCGTGGTCTGGACGGGAAAGAAGCTCTTTCTGAGGTGCTGCGCGAAGACTTTGGAATTTTGATTACGGCCTCTCATCAGACCATCACTGCCACCGCTGCCACACCTCGTGATGCCGAGCATCTGAATATTCTTGTTGATTCACCGCTGCTGCTGGTCGAACGGACTTCATATCTGGATAGTGGTGATCCCATCGAGTTTGTCATTGATCGCCGCCTGCCCGAATTCAATTTTGCTGTGTGGCTGCGTTGCAGCTAGCTAGGTTGAACTGTGGCGTAGCTGCCACCTCAGGTGACTACGCTGGATGGCAGGTAAGAACCGCTACTATCGCGAACTACTGTCCTTGTCTACCTCAAAGATGTGAGACAGGCTTTGCCTGAGGGTATGAGGCATGCGCCGCGGTGGTCTACTTACAATTCTGGTGCTGGTTGGTTTCGGTCTACTGCTGTTCTGGCGGGTGTTATTAGCCGGGCAGGTCTTCTTCTGGCATGATGTCACCGTCGCGTATATGCCGCTGCGCAAGCTGGCCCAGGAGGCTATCCGCTTCGGCCAGCT
>JALGTD010000044.1 GCA_029821515.1 Candidatus Zipacnadia bacterium
CCCGCTGCCTGCCGCTACCGTTGCCTCGGTCGCAGCCCAGCGTTCAGCTTCGCGCTGCGCTTCGCTTAGCTCTACGGATATGAGTTTGGATACACCGGGTTGCTCCATAGTCACACCGTGCAGCCGATCGGCAATCTCCATCGTTTCAGGGTTGTGAGTGATGATGACAAACTGCGAGCTTTCGGCAAAGTCCTGAAGCATCTCGGCAAATCGCCGGGAATTGGCGGCATCGAGGGCCGCATCAATCTCATCCAGGAAGCAGAAGGGAGTAGGCTTGACCCGGATCATAGCAAAAAGTAGCGCCAGGCCCGTCATCGCCTTCTCGCCGCCAGAGAGGGCCATCAGATTCTGAAAACGACGCCCCGGTTGCTGGACTATCACCTCAACTCCACTGTCCAGCGGCTCTTTCGGGTCAGTGATCTCCAGTCGGGTGCTGCCGCCATCGAACAGCCATTTGAACAGATCATCAAAAGCCTCCGCCACCTGCTCGAAGCTCTCCAGGAACTTCTCCTTGGCCGTCTTATCAATCTCAGCGATAACCGATTCCAGATCATCACGCGCCTGCCTGAGATCCTCCAGTTGCGAACTGAGATAATCCTCCCGGTCTTGCAGCCGCTGACATTCCTCAATGGCGCTGACATTTACATAGCCCAGCTCGCGTATCTTGCTCTTCAGTTTCTTAGCCTCGCTGCGGGCAGACTTCAGATCGAAACCCTCCTGCTGCTGGGCGGCCTGCTCGGGGGTAAGCTCGTAGATCTCCTCGAGCTCCTCGACGATATGCTGTAGTTCCAAATCCTGGCGAGCCTGGCGCAACTCCAGGCGGTGTAGCTCCTCGCTTTGCTCTTCGCGCAGATCCTGCAGCTTGCGCCGGGTAGCTTCAACCCCCGATGCGGTCCCGCGCAGCTCCCCGAGGTCTCGCTGGCAGCTTTGAGCCTGCTCACCTAGCTGCTGAGCACGCTGCTCGAGACTGGCGTCTCCATTTTCATCAGACTGGAGAGTCTCACGGACCTGCTCTTCGGCTTTGCCGAGTTGGGCAAGCTGCCTGTCACAATCGGCAATCTCCTGCTCAACTCGCCTCAATTCCCCTTGTTGCTGATCAGCCAATGCAGCAGCCGAGTGCACTTTCTCTTCAAGCGCAGCCACCTTGACCCGGACTGCTGTCAACTGCTCGCGCTGGTCTTCCAGACTCTGTTCGGCAACTTCGGCAGCCGGCAGGCCTGACAGCTCCTGCTTATTCACTTCCACTTGGTGAGTCAGCGCTAGTCGTTGGCCTTCAGCTTCGGTGCACTTACTATCGGCTTGCTGGCGACGCTCGCTCAGTGCCGAAATCTCCTCAGTTACCTCCTGGTGCGCAGCCTGGGCTGCCCGGAAGCGGTCACCAGCATGTCGCAAATCGCCCTCAATAGCCGTCGTCTGCTTGTCAATATCGCCCAGCCGCCCCTCCAGCGTCTGAACGCGCTCGCCGACTTGCTGGCTCTGGCGTTCTATCTCTTCTTCCACCTCCCACATCTTTGCCAGGTAAAAGCGCAGTTGCTGTAAGTGTTTTTCAAGCGCAGCAACTTCCCGTCTTCGGTCAAGCGAACGCTGCACATCTCCAGCCAGGCTTCCGGCAGATACTTGACCCAGTGGGCCAACCACTTCTCCGGTCAGCGTCACCATCTTCACCGGACCAGTCAGCATCGGGCGCAGGCGCGTCGCCACCTCCAGGTCATCAATAACCAACACATCGCCAAGTAAATAGTCCAGCACGCGGCCTAACTTGCGAGGATATTTGAGCAGAGAGTCCAGAGTGCCGTGCACACCCCGAGTTGTGCGCCCCACTCTCGTGGTTATCTGCGTGGCAAAGCCCGGACCGGGCACATTCACGGCAATGACCGTCGCCCGGCCCAGGTTATTCTCTTGTAGATACTCCACGCAGCGTTGGACATCTTCTTCCGAGGAAACCAGCACCCACTGCAACCTGGCGCCGAGCCCAGCCTCTACTGCCACCTCCAGGCGACGGGGCACATCCAGGAAATCGGCTACCAGCCCCTGCACACCAGTGATTTCGCCGCTGCGGGCAGCTTCCAGCAGTGCTCGTGGGCCCTCGGCATAGCCTTCGTGGTCGCGCTCCAGTTCCTGCAGGAGCGTCTGGCGCGATTCGTCTGCCATCACCGCTCCTGCTAGCTGCTCACGCTTACAACGATGCTCCCGCAAGGTCGCAATCAATGCCGTACGGTGCTGACGTGCCTCTTGTAGCTGCTCACCAATCTCTTCTTGTTCCCGTTCCAGGGTCTCTTTTTGCCGGCGCAACTGCTCAATGCTATCCTGAAGCTCGCTGCGTTGGCCATCAAGCTGCTTCTGCTGATCAGATAGGCGCTGGAGGCGCTCGTCCAAATCGCTTTGCAATCCCTGCAGGGCCGTGACTTCGTTTTCCACCTCAATTAGTTCGCCGGACAGCTCGCTGTGTTGCTGGCGCAGCCGCTCTCTGCGGGCTACATTCTCTTGATGCTGTTGCTCTTGCTTCTCAAAGGCCTCTTTAAGGTCTCCCAGCTTGCCC
Organism: Candidatus Zipacnadia bacterium; assembly: GCA_029821515.1. Lineage (GTDB taxonomy): Bacteria > Armatimonadota > Zipacnadia > Zipacnadales > Zipacnadaceae > JALGTD01. The sequence goes on from JALGTD010000044.1 coordinate 2,540, forward strand.
TGCTGGGCTGCAAGCTGCTTCTGCTGGCCAGCTTGCGATTTTTCCAGTTTCCCCATCTCTTTCTTCAATTGCTGGTGGTGCTGCTGAGCTTGCTCCCGTTGCTCCTTGAGGTGCTGGCGCTGCTCACTTATACCCCGCAACTTCTCCAAGGCCACCGCCTGGGCATTGCGCTGGCTGTCCAGTTCGCGCTGTGCCTCCCTCTGTTGGCTACGCAACTCCTCCAGTCGGTCGGCTAGCTTGTCAACCTGGGCAGCATTCTGTTCATATTCTGCCTCCAAGCTGCTTAGCTCGTTGCGTGTGGCTTGCAGATCGGCCTTAACAACGGCGATATCATTGAGGATTGCTCCCCGCCGCTGCCGCCGCTGATTGTAGTCAGCGGCCAGCAAACCAAGCTGCAACTCATGCAGGCGGCCAGATAGTTGTTTATAGTGGCGGGCCACTTCCGCTTGCTGCTCGAGGGGTTCGCGTTGGGTGTGCAGTTCGTGAATAATGTCACGGATGCGGATGAGGTTATCCTGGGTATCCGCGAGTTTACGCTCGGCCCGCGAGCGGCGAATGCGGTATTTGCGAACTCCAGCAACCTCCTCAATCAGTTCCCGGCGATCTTCCGGATGAGCGCTGAGGATAGCATCAATCTCGCCCTGGCCAACCAGAGCGTAGGAGTCAGTACCCAGGGCACTGTCCACCAACAGATCCCGGATATCACTCAGCCGGATCTTGTCGCGATTAATCAGATACTCGCTCTTGCCGGTGCGAAACAGACGGCGGCCAATTTCAATCTCGGAGTATTCTGAATCCAGAGTACCATCGGAGTTATCCAGCGTCAGGCTCACTTCCGCCATACCCAGCGGTCGGCGATCCTCAGACCCCGCGAACACAACTCCCTCGGCGCTTTCTACCCGCAAAGGTACGGTTCCCTGCTCCCCCAATACCCACAAAACGGCGTCGGCAATGTTACTTTTGCCCACACCGTTAGGCCCGACAATAGCAGTTATACCCGGTCCGAACCCCAGTTCAGTTTTCTCTGCGAAGGTCTTGAACCCCCGCATCTGGAGCTTCTCTAAATGCACTTTGCTGCCTCTTTTGCTGCGGTCTTAGCGAACCAGTATGTCAGGCCGAGTCATCCTGTCGCCCGCATACTCAACTTCCATCATCGGCCATTGCTCGTCGGTGCTGAGCACTTCAGTCTGGTCCGCCATTGCTATGATGGTATCTTCCGATTTTGTGCCGGTTATCGAAGGGTTCCAGGCGAAGGCCTGATTCTCCAGGACCGTCTCGGGGCACTCCCTTGTCCCCTTGTAGTCACGCGGCGCATAGCCGGTAGCCCCGCCCTGATGGTGCAGCTTCCATTCATCAGGGTAGCCGCTGGCCTCGTATGCGGCGATGCCCTTCACGAAGATATCCTGCACCGCCGCGCCCGGCCGAGTCTCGCTGATAAAGGTAGCATCCACCTGACAGACTGCCCGGTGCTTGTCGGCCAGCTCTCCAGGCAGCTTACCAAAATGAACCAGCCGCGTGGCCGATATGTCCAACCCCCACTTACGCGCCCCCACCACCAGCATAGCTTTCTTCTCCAACCTCTTGTCAGTGGGAATAGGATGGCGATACTTGGAGATTCGCTCGTCAACAGCGATCAGCAGAACTGAGACTATAACATTCTGGGCAATAAGCTTAGCCGCCAGCTTCGCACCAATTTCGTGCTCGGTCATGCCAGGCTCAATCTCGCAGGCAGCTTCGCCCAAAGCCTGCACAGTTATCCGTCCCAGCTCACGATAGCGCTCAATCTCGGGCTCCAACAAACTCCAGCGCAGCCGGGCCAGCGGGCCGTCCATAACTTCAGCATCCTCCGGCCAGGGCCCGTCGCTGGCAACCTGTCCCTCGACGATTTGGGCGAGCACCGCCTCTCGATTCTCATCGTGCCAGTTCATAAAGTGGATCTCGAAGGGCAGCTCGCCGATCTCCTCATCTTCCTGTCGAACCGCTTCGATATTGTTGGTTACAACGTGCTGACCTTCAGCAGTTATGACAATCGGAGCCACGCCGCCGTCGGTGTCGATAACTACATGATTGTCGCCGCCAGCAGTAAGCCACTGGAAGTTGATGGTTCGAGTCAAAACCACCGCATCCAACCCCCTCGCGCTCATAAAGCCTCGCACACGCTGCAACTTCGCTTCCATCTCTTCTAGGCGCGTCATAGATGCCCCCTTCTTCTCAGGTCCGTGCTGGTCAGGTCTCAGCAGATGAAAATGTAGGACTAATCAAAGACTGCACAACAACGATTATAGCAGGCAGCAACAGCTATTGTCAAACCAGAGCAGGGACAGAGTGCTACGAACATACGTTTGATAGAATGTTGCGTTTTTGACAGCCGTGTGCTACAATCTTGTGACTTACAGGAGAAGAGGAATACATCCGGTTCCCCGCCGGCGGCGGGCTAGGTGAGCTAAGCCCTACTCTTCCAATGCCAATACTGCCCTGGACAGACCAACTTGCGATAGACCTGGGAAGCAGCTCGGTGCACATCGCCGTCAAGGGCGAGGGAATTGTGCTGCGCGAACCCAGTTTCGTCGCCTTCGACTCCCAGTCTAACCGGCCGGTAGCTTTCGGGACGGAGGCTCGCCAGCTCTGGGAAAGAGCAGTAGACGACCTGGAAATCGTATGCCCTATCCGCAACAGTATGGTCGCTGACTTTGACGTTGCCGTGGCCATGCTCCGGCAGTTCATTCGCCGAGCTTTGGGTCGCCGACCGCTGTTTGCTCCGATGGTGGTAATCGCCACCGCCGCTGGTGCCACACAGGTCGAGAGCCGTGCGCTGCACAATTCGCTTAATGCTGCCAGAGTCGGCCATATCGTGGATGTGCAACGCCCCTTAGCTGTAGGACTGGGCTCAGACTTGCCGCTGCAGGCGGACGATAGCTATCTGATTGTAGATATTGGCGCCGGGTCTACTGATGTGGGCGTCTTTCACAATGGTCTGGTCACCTCCGGTCGCTCGTTCCGCTTCGGGGGCGATGACCTGAACAAGGCCATAATCCGTGCTATAAAATGCCAGCGCGGCATCCGCTTAAGCGATCCAGCCGCTGAGCATCTCAAGCGCGAGGCCGGGTCAGTACAGGCGGCGCTGGCTAACGGCCCCATTCATGTTGATGACGTGATTCTTGTCAATAATGACCAACATTTGGCATCTTATGAAATGGAAGTTGAACAAATTCCCCAGATACTACGGCAGGCCTTTGAGCCGTTGATTGAGGAACTTCAGTGGCTCGTCGAAGAGCTGCCCCGCGCCCAGAAACAGCAGATGGCCGGTGGCGGAATTATGCTCAGTGGGGGTACAGCACTGCTGGAAGGTCTGGACGAACTCATTGCCTCCCGCCTGCATCTGCCTTGCCGGGTGGCCAGTGATCCTATCTCCTGCACCATTCTGGGGCTGGAAACGGTCCTAACCGATATCGAGGCGCTCTCGCTGGGCGGCCAGCGCTTCGGGGCAGTGAGGGTATAACCAATAACCGAGCGAGGAGTGCCAGCTATGAGCTGTATATTCTGCCAGATTGCCACCGGCGAAGTGAATAGCGAAATCGTCTACCGCGACGAACAGGTGGTCGCCTTCCGCGATCTGAACCCGCAAGCTCCGACACATATTCTGATCATCCCCATCCCGCACATCGAGAACCTGGCCGACGCCTCCGAAGAGCAGGCAGAACTGCTCGGGCATTGCAGTCTGGTGGCGGCGCAGATCGCCCAGGCCGAGGGAATTGCTGAAGACGGCTATCGGCTGGTGACCAACGTGGGCGCCGATGCCGGGCAATCAGTAGACCACCTGCATTTTCACCTGCTGGGCGGCCGACGCATGCACTGGCCGCCGGGGTAGATACGACAGCTACTTGGGTCGCGAATGACTCTCAATTAGGAGGATCCTTTGACCGACAGCGAAAAGACGACGACTGCAACCAATCGGCCAGAGCGGTCAGTGAGATATGATGGCCGCGAGCTGGAGACCCTGGTAGGTCATCATGACCAGAACCTGAAGCTCATCGAAGAAACACTGGGCGTCCAGATCGTGCCTCGTGACGACCAGTTGCAGATATTCGGGGACGAGCAGGCCGCTCAAGATGCCCAGGATCTGCTCCAGCGACTGCTGGAGATCATCCGCCGTCGCGACACGCTCAGCGACCAGGACCTAAAATATGCTCTGCGGGCGGTGCAGCGCCAGGCAGTAGATGATACCGACGCTCTGCTGGCTGAACCGCTGCTGGTCACTCCACGCGGCAAGCCCATCCGGCCCAAAACTGCCGGTCAAATGGAATACGTGCAGGCCATGGTGCAAAATGACGTGGTCTTCTGCATCGGCCCGGCCGGCACGGGCAAGACCTACCTGGCAATGGCCATGGCGGTCCGCGCTATGAAAGAGGGCAGCGTCAGTCGCATTGTGCTGACTCGTCCGATCGTAGAGGCTGGCGAGGAGCTGGGCTTTCTGCCCGGTGACGTTATGGAAAAGGTTGACCCCTACCTGCGACCGTTGTACGACGCTCTCATTGATGTCATTGGTGCTGATCGCCTGCAGCGCCACTTGCGCCGCGGAACGATCGAGGTCGTCCCGCTTGCCTATATGCGTGGTCGCACTATAAATGACGCTATCATCGTGCTCGACGAGGCGCAGAATACCTCCATAGGCCAGACAAAGATGGCCCTGACGCGAATGGGCCTGGGGTCGAGAATGATCGTCACTGGTGACATCACGCAGGTGGATCTGCCGGCCTCGGTCAGTTCCGGGCTGGCCCATGCCATAGAAATACTGGAGAAGGTGCCCGGCATAGCCGTCTGCCGCCTAACAGGTCATGATATCGTCCGCCACGACCTGGTCCAACGGATTGTCAAAGCCTACGAGCAGGCACAGGGAAACTCCAACAGTCCGGACCGACACTCCTAGCCCCTCGGGGACTTTATTGCTGAAGGAGAGCAAGCCAGATGCCTCAAGTAGCAGGACGGCGTAACAACCACTCGCCAGAGGCGTCGCGACTTGTCAGTATCAGGCAACTTTCGCTGCGCCGCCTGCTGCTGGCGACCATTACTGTGGGCCTATTGTTCTTCAGCTTGTGGGCCCGCGTTCTCCCCCCCAGAGTTGACTGGCAGCCAGGAGACACCGCTGACCGGACGATTAAGGCTCCGCGCAACGCCGTCTACAGCGCCACTGATGCAACTAATCAGTTGCGCGATGAGGCCGCAGCTAAGGTCACTGAACAGTATTCACCGGTGGCCGATGCTGAGGCTGGCGTCAAGCAGCTAATCAACGAAGTATTCTCCCAGGCCCTCGAGATCCACCAACAGGCAACTGCCCAGCCGCCGGCCGGCCGTATGAACATCCTTCGCAGACGCATAGCCCTTGACCTGAGCGAAGCAACCTTGCAGACGCTCCTCGAAAAGCCGCCAGCCGCACTTGATCAGATCAAGGCTGCAACCCAAGAACTGGCCAGCAGTCAGATGGAAGGGCAACTGCGCAAAGGTACCGACGACCTGGATGAAGCCCGACGGAGAATCGTCGAGCAAGCTCAACAGCTAAACCTAACTCCCGCCGCTACCCAAGCAGCCACTGAAATCGCCCAACTTACCATTAAGCCGAATCTGGTCTTCGACCGTGAGTTAACTGAGCAGGAACGCACTGCGGCACGCCAGGCAGTAGAACCGATCGAGCGCACCATCCAAGCGGGTGACATCATCATTGGTGAGAACGAAACAGTAACCTCCCACCACATGGATATGTTCCGGGCCGTCGGTCTGGTTAATCCCGTCGTTGACTACTCCCAGGCTTTGGGAATTCTGATCCTATTAGCGGTGCTAGTTGCCATACTGTGGACGTTCACTCTTCGCTTTACTCGCGCAGTCTACGAGGATATACGTCAGATGACCCTGCTCAGTGTGGTTGTAATCGCAGCGACACTTGTATTCCGCATAAGCCAGCAATCATCGTACTTCGAGGCCATAGCTCTCACCACAGCCACTGCCGGATGTATGGTGATAGCCCTGGCTACACGCCCGGTGCTCGGCTCGTTTCTGGCATTTCTGTTGGGACCGCTGGTCGGCCTTGCCATACCTTCCAATGACGTTCGGCTTGTGGCTGCAACAATAATATGTGGCTTGTTTGCAGCTAATGTCAGCACCATCCGGGGCAGTTGGACCCGAACCATCACCCGGGCGGCCGTGCTGGTGGGACTGGGCAACGGAATAGTATTGATCATCGCCACAGCGGCCTTCGATCTAACCCAGCAGTGGCACATAGTCGGGGTTACAGCAGTAGGTGGGGTGGCCGCTGCCCTGCTCTCAGTCGGGATAATTGTAGTCCTGGAAGGTCCTCTGGAACTGCTTACTGACCTACGACTGATGGAGCTTTCCAATCCTAATGAGCCGATTCTGCGCCAGCTCCGGCGGGAAGCTCCGGCCAGCTACCAGTCTTCGATTATGGTCGCAAACCTGGCTGAACAAGCCGCTGAAGCCATCGGCGCCAATAGTCTGCTAGCTCACACC
>JALGTD010000045.1 GCA_029821515.1 Candidatus Zipacnadia bacterium
CCATCGCTAAGCAGGTAGCAACCCAGCTCGCCACGCGGCGACTCTACCCGCTCGTAGACTTCCCCCGGTTCAGGCTTGATGCGCCGGGGCACTTCCGCCTGGATCTCGCCCTCGGGCATCTTCTCCAGAAGCTGCCGGATAATGCGCATACTCTGGCGCATCTCCTCCATACGCACCAGGTGCCGGGCCAGGCAGTCACCCTCCGGGAAGGTCGGCACATCAAACTCAACTTGATCATACACAGCATACGGTTGCAGCTTACGAATGTCGTAAGGCACCCCGCAGCCGCGCAATGTTGGGCCGGTCACCCCAAAGCTAAGTGCCTGCTCCGCTGTGATTACGCCCACATCTCGCGTCCGGGCAATGAATATTCGGTTCCTGGTGAGCAGGTCGTCCATCTCTTCGAGGCGTGCGGGGAAACGCTCCAGAAAATCGGAAACCTGTTCCTCAAAGCCTGTGGGCAGGTCGTTGCGCAGCCCGCCGATGCGCATATAGTTATACAGCAAGCGCCCGCCGGTAACAGCCTCAAACATATCAAGCAGAACTTCGCGCTCGCGGAAGGCATACAGAAATACAGTCATCCACCATCAACGTGCGGATGAACTGAGCGCGCGGCGGCGGCTCGATGCCCGCCAGCTTCTCAACGGCCTGGACATAGCACAATTCGTTGCCCAGGCCATTAAGATAGTCAAAGCGGTCAGTATCAGTGATGAACTGCTCGTAACGTAGGGTCTCGGCGATCTTCTCCAGCGAACTATGCAAGTAGCCGATGTGGGGGACGCACTTGACTATTGTCTCACCTGCCAGGGTGAGCACAAACCGCAGCACCCCGTGAGTACTGGGATGCTGAGGCCCCACATTGATAAGCATCTCTTCAGTTGTCAGTGGCGCGGTGGTTTCGCTCATTCTTTCGGGTTAAGCTCGGAGCTATCTTCGCCTGGTTTGGTTTCTTCGTTGAGAAAGGCCCCGGGCTCCTCGTGCAGCGGCTCCGAAGCCAGGTAGGGATGCTCAGGCGGCTGATAATCTTTGCGCAGCGGATAGCCCTGCCAATCCTCGGGCAGCAGCAGCTTACGAGGATCGGGATGACCTTCAAAGGTCACCCCAAACATCTCCGCAATCTCCCGCTCGGCCCAGTTTGCCGTATTGTATAAAACAGTGAGAGTGGGCATCGTAGCATTATCGCGAGGCAAGTTGGTGCGCACAAAGGCACCCTCTGCCGTTTCCGGTCGAATCAAGTGGTAGACTACCTGCAGATGCTCCCCATAGTCAACGCCGAAGGCGTCGGACAGATACGGGTAAGGACGGTCAATCTCAGTGGACAGATGGCGACAGACAGCAAGTATGGCCTCAGCAGCTACCTCCACCTGCAAAGTACCGTCTTCAACCTCGGCGCTGTGAATCTGTTCGCCGAACTGCTCGCACAAGCTATCCGCAATATCCGAATTGTTCTGACCGGCCGCAGCCGTCGGGCCGATGTCGTTGGTAGAATCAGTCATTTTTCCAGGCGAGGGTACTGACGATATTCCGGACGCTTGCCTTCGGTGTAGGGAGCGTCGGCGATAGAGTCGCGGCGGATGATGTCGTGTATATCCAGCAGACCTTTGATGAGGCCTTCAGGCCGGGGCGGGCAACCCGGCACGTAAACATCTACGGGCACAATGCGGTCAACGCCCTTGACCACGCTGTAGGCATCGCGATAGAACCGCCCACCGCTTATCGCACAACTGCCCATTGCCAGGACATATTTAGGCTCGGGCATCTGATGATAGAGCTGTTCGAGCACGGGGGCCATCTTCATAGTAACCGTGCCCGCCACGATCATCAGGTCGGCCTGGCGCGGCGAGGGGCGCATAATCATACCAAATCTGTCCAGATCGAAGCGGGAGGCCGCCGTGGCCATCATCTCAATTGCACAGCAGGCCAGTCCGAAGCCCAGCGGCCATACCGAGCAGGCCCGGCCGGTATTGAGCACTTTGTCCACTATCTTGATGAGCGATTGACCCGCCGGGCTTTCCCGATACTTGCGGGCGATACGGCGAATTGGCTCGTCAATCATACTCAGTTCCACTGCAAATCACCTTTGCGCCAGGCATAGATTAAGCCCAGCAAAAGAATCCCCAGGAATATACCCATCTCCGCTATCGGCAGAAGTCCCCAGCCCGCCGGCCCGGATAGCTTGCGCAGGACCGTAGCCCAGGGAAATAGGAAGGCAGCTTCTACTTCAAAGATCAGAAACAGCAACGCGATGATGTAGTAGCCGAGGCGTACGCGGTGCCAGGCAGCAGTAGAAGGAATGATGCCACACTCGTAGGGGATGAGCTTGCGATCGTAGGTATCTGCCGGGCGGATAATATATGCGATGACCAAAGCTACAATAGCGAAAACAATACCACCGACGACAAATAGGCCAACTGGTCCGTATTCAAGTGCCATTGCTCATCGAGACCTTGCTGAAGATGATATAGATTCAGCCTGGCTGCCGTTGTGGCTTTTCCCAGCAACACAGGCGTCTGTTCCAGGAATCATTCACACTCTAAGGCCCCTGGCCGACTGCCGGGGCCAAAACTGGCGACTGGGGGCTACTGCGTAGCAGCCTAGCTAAGTCTACCAGGATTACGCAGCGATGTCAAGAGTCTGCCCGGCAAGCGGCACAGCTTTTGACAACACTGCATCAGCGGTATACAATGGGCCTGCCGCCGAGGGATGAAGCATCTTCGTTGACAGGCGAGATGCCTGTCCTACCACCAGCTTATGAGGCCAATGAACTAATGGCTTCCGACCCGACATCCAAGCAGGATATCCTAACCAGCACAATCGGCTTCTGGCTACGCGCCAGCCGCTTTCAGTTCTTCACCGCCTCGGTGGTCCCAGTTATCGTAGGCGGAGCCATCGCCTACTGGAAGACGGGAACCGTTCTGTGGGGCTACTGGCTAGCCACGCTGGTAGCGCTGGTCCTGCTCCACGCTGCTGCCAATTTAGCCAACGATTACTATGACCACCTCAGCCGCAATGATGAGATCAATGTTGAGTTCATCTCGCCGTTCACCGGTGGCAGCCGCTTTATCCAGCAGCAACTAACCAGTCCGGTCAGCATACTAATCGCGGCGCTGGCATGCCTGGCGGCCGGCAGCGGGATTGGCCTGATATTGGTCTGGCTACGGGGCTGGCCGATACTGGCTCTCGGCGTGGTGGGTGGGCTGTCGGGCTTCTTTTACACCGCCAATCCGCTGCGACTGGGCTACCGCGGGCTGGGCGAGATCTTCATCTTCCTGGACTTCGGCATCCTGCCGGTGCTGGGAACCTACTATGTGCAGACTCAGCAGTTTAGCGTGGCCGCCGGGGCCGCCTCAATTCCCGTCGCATTGCTCATCGCCGCAGTACTATGGATCAACCAGTTCCCCGACTACAACGCCGACCGGGCCGTGGATAAGAAGCACTGGGTGGTGCGCCTGGGGCGGCGCCGGGCTTGCTATGTATATGCTGTGGAGCTGCTATTAGCCCTGCTATTAGTGCCAGTATTCGTGGCGCTGGACTGGCTGCCCCTGCTGACACTTCTGGCGTTGTTGCCGCTACCGCTGGCCATCAGTGCTATGCGCACCGCTTTCCGCCACTACGACCAGCCTGATAAGCTACTGCCAGCCAACGTCGGCACCATAGCTCTTCACCTGACCGTTGGCCTGCTGCTGGCACTGGGGTTTGTTCTTGCCCCCATGTGTTCAGCGCTCTAGGGCTTTAGCAGGGCCGTCGCCTGCACTGCACCACTGCTCACGGCAGGGGACACATACGAGCGGTCTCAAACATAGCTACGATGTTCGCTGGTGGCGTGCCAGCCTGGATCGCATGGGAGGGGCCCAGGATGTATCCCCCGTTCTTCGCCAGCACACGGACGCGTTCTCGCACCTCGTCTTCAACCTCTTCGACAGTCCCAAAGGGCAGGGTCGTTTGCACACTGATCCCACCCTCAAAGCAGAGCCATTCGCCATAACTGCGCTTGAGGAAGACGGGATCCATATTGTCGGCGGAGAACTGGAGGGCCTGGAGGCAATCTATACCCATATCAATCAGCCCGGGCACGGCCTCGGTAACTGAGCCGTCGGAGTGGTAGATGACTTTGGCACCGAACTCATGAATGAGACCATTCAGCTCAGCGTGGTAGGGCTTCAGCAACTGCTCCCACATCCCCAGAGACATAAGCAAGCCGCGCTGGCCCCCGATATCGTCAGCGGTGAACACCAGATCAACCTCGCCGGCGCCGGCGGTAAGGATGCGGGAGAAGTATTCTTTATAGAAGTCGGTGACGCGCCGAAAGATGGCATGGACGAGTTGGGGATTGATCACAAAATCCACCAATATGGCCTCGAAGCCCCGCATGTAATAGGAACTCTCGAAGATATTGCCATTGGATACCAGCACCGCGCGATCGCGCTCGGCGCGGGCCGAGCGAATCTTCCCGGCAAGCGTGGTGTAATCAAACCAGTCCGGTGAGGGCCAGGTATGGCGATCCAGATCCGCCACCGTCTGCGCGTCAGCGAGCGGATAGTAACGGATTTCGTCGTAGGAGCCGGCGCCATAGCTCATTGGCGCACGCTTCACACCCCAAATATCAGAGCCGGGCGCCAAGGGCGGCCCGACGTAGTCGGGCCCGACGCTGACAATGTCAATCAGCGGGAAGAGGTACTCAGCGACTGACTGGCCGCGGGTCTCCCCGAGGTAGGCTTCAAGGGCCATGTGGACAGGCGGGTTGAGGCCCGAGCAGACCAGCGCAATAGGCACACGATCGGTGGTCTGGTGGGAGAGCGCAAGGCGCACACGCTCACTGCCACTAAGTTCATCCGGCATCTACATCACCTCGACAAACTGAGTTCTTATTCACGTTCTCGCTGGGCTGCAGGATTCTTTGCGCGCCTAGTCCGCCCACAGTCTGCGCAGTTGCTCCAAGCAAACCAGCAATACGTAGGCATCCAGTGCCCGGGCCGTCTCCGGCTCCGTTTGCTGCACGAACTGCTTGATGCCTTCGAGCTCCGCCATTGCCTCATCCACCGCCCCGCATTCCCTGTGATACTGGGCGTCGAGGAACCGGCTTACCAGCTCACGGTAGTGCAGCAGCAACTGCCAGGACCGGGTCTGCGTTTCGCTGATGGCGTGGGCCGCTGCATCCTCAAGGTTGGTGCGTTGCGCCTCGACGAAGCTGCGGGCCTCGGGCAGTCGGCTGGACTCAACCTGCTGCCACCATTGGGGATGATGAATTGAAGCGCCGTTTACCGCCACCAGCCCATCGAGGAAATACTGGGCGATCCCCGCACTCTCGCCGTAGGCCAGAGTGAAATAGCGCCGCCTGTCCTCGGGCGACGCTAACTCGCCCCACAGCAGCCGGGCGGTCAGGTAATAGGGCCAGCCGGTCGGGTAGAAGATGCGCTCCGTGGCGCAGTTTACCAGGCCGCCCAGTCCCAGTTCAGCGAAGTCGGCAATATCCTCGGGCATAAGCTCGGCCAGGTAGAGCGACAACCGGTCCCCCAGCCAGGGCCGAATAAAGTGATAGTCGAAAACGAACGAGTTGGGCCGGTCTGACCAGTCCCACAGTCTCCAGAGCTGGACGAGGTCGGGGTTGTCCGTGGGCATCTGCATCTCGTTGCGCGCCGGGCGCACAAGCTCATGCTCCTCGCCACAATCGGGAGCGGCCAGGCGGTGCGCGTAGCAGCGCGTTATCGGCGCGAACATGATGATCAGGTTATTGTTACTCAGGTCCAGCTTGACTTTCTCCGGTGGCCAGAGTAGGTCATGATAGGCGAGAAAGACGATCTTCATCTCCGGCGCAAGCTCGTTGAGCCGGGCCGACAGCTCGTTGAGCAGCGTGGCATACCAGTCCCACGGCCCGTAGTCGCGACACAGCTCGCACTCGCAGTGATTATTGGGCGCGTCCGAGAGCCAGAAATGCAGCGCATCTACCTCCGGATGCTCCCGCGCGTAGTCGAGCACACTCTGGAGCAAACGCCGGCGCGCTTCAGGATTGCCGTAGCACAGCTCCGTGTTCATGGGGACGCCACCCCATATCTCCCGCTTGCCGTTGACCTGCGCCAGCAACTCGCGGTCACTATCGGCTATCGGGCCATCATATATCACCCAACCGCTGCTGGACGGCAGCCCCAGCGCCGCCGCCGTCCAGCCATGCCCCACCTGGTGCAAGAGCAATCCCCGCTCCTTGACAGCACAAATGACCTGCCGGTCCATCTGCTCGCATTCCTCGTCGGTCAACTCCCGCCGCTGCGACCAGGTCGGATTCAAGTCGTGCTCATACCACAGCCGCCAAAAGTAGCTGGCCACCTGGAACTGGAGAAAGTAGGTATTCAGCCCGACCTTGGGCATCCACTCCACCATGTCCAGAACGTGCTCCAAGGCCGGCGCGCCTGCCATGCACACTCCCCGGTGTCGATTGGGCGGCACCGCAACAATGTCAAAGCCATGCAAAGGGACCTGATCAATCTGCGGGAGCACTTCGCCGTCCGCGCCCGGCCACAGCCACTCGGCCCCCAGTTCGCGCAGGTAACCATAGACCCCCATCAGCACGCTGCGGGGATTGACGCCGGCAATTACCAGACTCTCATCCACCGAGCGCAAGGTATAGGCGTCATCCCAGCGAGGGTCATCCACATCGAGAAGGTCAGCTATCTCGCCAAGACTCTCGGCAGTACCCAGATAAATGTCTGGCTGGGGACCGGGCCTGCGCCCCTCGACCACTTTGATCTGGCGACTCGTCATCTCGCCCAGGCAACGGGCGAGTTCATATCCGGCAAGCTCTACGGCCGGATCTGTCTCCAGAATGTGAATATCCACGGTCGTTTCCTCCTGTTGTTAGCTTGCAGTCGAAGAGCAGTAACATCAATTATGCAACCTTATTGCCCGCGTCTGCGTTTCTGTCCTTCATAGGGTTGTAACCAGCGACTGATTGAAACGGTGCCCAACCGCCGGCTACCAGCCGACCCGGACTATCCGATTCATAGCCTGGTGACTATCCCGAGGTATTACCGTCGTCCAGCTTCGTTCAGCATATATTCGCAATATTCGCGACAGTTTCTGCCGGCAATTTGTCCCCTACAAACAATGAACAACTCCCATTACATTGACTGATGGCCCTTTGGGGGCTATCATAGGCTGTCCACAACCAATACCTAACCAATGGAGGTAACAAAATGGCTTACCCTTTCGACGCTAAGGCACTCGCCGCCGGCGAGGTACAACTGGGTTTCGGGCTGATGGTTCCGGCGCCGGCGATACTGGAAATAGTGCACAAAGACTGGGACTGGTTCTTTATCGATTCCCAGCACGGCCAGCTCAGCTATGATGCGTTGCTGCATGCGGTTCGCACAGCCGATTCGGTCCGCAAACCCAGTCTGGTGCGGGTACGAGATCACTCTTTCGGGGCAATCGGACCAGTGCTGGATATGGACTGCACTGGCATAATCGTGCCAATGGTCAATACTCCCCAGCAGGCTGAACAACTGGTGCAGTACGCCAAGTTCCCGCCGCTGGGCACTCGGTCCTATGGGGGACGACGTGTAATTGACTTGGGTGGAAATAGTTACTGGGAAACCGCCAACAAGGAATGTCTACTTTTTGTGCAGATTGAAACTGCTGAAGGGATGGATAACGTCGAGGCTATTGTGGAGAGGCCAGGCGTTGACGGCATATTGATAGGCCCTGCTGATCTTAGGCTCTCATTAGGAATGTCACCAAGTGCTCCGTTTACCGAGCCAAAGGTTGCTGACCGGCTAACCGAGGCCGCGCGGGCCGCGCAGGCTGCTGGCAAGTTAGCCTGCTGCGCCGGCGCTGGCAGTCCGGAGCTGGCAGTAATGCTGGCTGATATGGGGTATACCCTGCTTATCAATTGCGCCGACGTAACCCTGCTGCAAAACGCTTCGCCGGCGCTTTCTCAAGACCTGCGCAACGCGCTTGGCTAGGGACTGTCGAATCCGACAGTGAATCAGCAATGCCTGTCAGGAATCGGCATCTTACTGGACCTCGCACCCCTCAGCACCAAGTAGCTTGAGCGGCCAGCGACTACTCGTCCAGCCCCAGAACCCGCCGGGCGGTGCCTTCGGCGATGGCCTGGTACTGCTCAGTGCTGAAGGGGAATTCGTGCATCCACTGCACGATTTCCAGGGCGTCAGTGGGACGAACGATGTCAGTGCCGAACATCAGCTTGCGCCAGTGCCGCTCGATGAAGCTACGAGTGAATTCGGGGTCCCGGGTGAGCGCATTGTAACCCGAGCCGGCGGAGAGATCAGCGTACATATTATCGTACTCCCCCAGCAGCCGCTCGGTAGCGCCTCCTGGCACCACTGGCCTCTGCGGGTAGCCGCCAGTCCCGTCGGCATCAGCCGATATGTTGGTCCACCAGCACGGGCCATGCCCGATGAAGATACAATCGGGGAACTCTTGCAAGACAGTCTCCATTCGCGGCAGTCCCGGCTCATCCATACACGACCCCACATTCATATCGAATAGCACCGGCAGCCCCAACTCCGTACACTTGGCATAGACGCGCTTGTGCAGCGGATCATCAATCCACAGGCTATCAAGCATCTCGCCATAGCCCTTACAGCCCTGTCCAGTGGCCAGGTATTCAATCTGTTCTTCCAGCGCCCGCACCCGGGGATCGACGTGCAGAAACGGAATCAGCCGGGCAGGGAATCGCCGGACCGCCTCCAGGATATCTTCGGTGCGCATCGGGCCGGCGTCGGTATCGGGGCTTTCCATCGGCAGAAGAACCGCCTGGTCGATCCCCTCCTGATCCATGCGAGCCACCAGTTGCTCAGCAGTAAGCTGAGGACGAGGATGGTCAGGGCGGGTAGGGAAAGTCAGGTGCGCGTGAACGTCAATCATGGCACATCTCCTCGGCGCAGTTTATGATGGGAAAGACAGTAGTCACTGGCGAGTAGATGCTGCCAGGGCAGACACAAACTGCCTGACTTGCTGCAGGCGGGTTTCATGATCGCTGTCTTCTGCGATGATGTTGATCACTGCACTGCCCACAATAGCGCCATCCGCAATCTGGCAGACTGCTGCCACCTGCTCCGGATTGCTGATTCCGAAGCCAACTGCAATGGGCAAATCAGTGACCTGGCGAATGTGCGCAACAGAGTCCTGCAGGTCTTCGGGTAGCTCGTCCCGGGCACCGGTTACCCCCGGTCGCGCTACTGCATACACAAAGCCGGTGGTGCATTCCACCGCTCGGGTCACTCGTTGCGGGGGGGTGGTTGGCGCGACCAGAAAAACAGTGGCCAGCTCGTGGTCAGCAGCCACTGCGCACCACTGCTCAGCCTCACTCGGGGGCAAGTCGGAGGCCAGTATCCCAGCAATACCGACATTGCTCGCCTCTCGGGCGAAGGCCTCCGGGCCAAACTGAAGTATCGGATTGTAGCAGGTCATAATGACTCCCCGATCATTCTGACGACTGTTGGCAAAGGTCTGTTGGATAGAGTTCACTATTGTGTGGTTCTCCTCGTGTTTAACAGGCGATTACATCAAGCTCTTCACTTCTGCTGCGTCCTTATCGCCCCGGCCCGAAAGATTGATGACTATTACTTCATCTTCACCGAAGTTCCCCGCCTGTTCAATAACCCAGGCCAGCGCGTGAGCCGCCTCCAGGGCCGGGATGATCCCCTCCAACTGGCTCAACTGGCGGAAGGCAGATAGCGCCTGGTCATCGGTGACACTCACATAAGTGGCTCGACCGCTCTCCTGCAGATAGGCATGCTCAGGGCCAACGCCGGGGTAATCCAGCCCGGCGGCCACTGAGTGGGCGTTGATGATTTGCCCGTCCTCATCTTGCAGAATCTGGGAAGCCGACCCGTGCAGGACCCCGAAACTGCCTGCGACCAGCGGCGCGCTGTGCTCGCCGGTGTGTAGCCCGTGCCCAGCACCCTCCACACCAATGAGTTTAACATCATCTCCAATGAAGGGGTAAAACAGGCCTATCGCATTCGAGCCGCCGCCAACGCATGCCACCAGCATATCAGGCATTCGTCCAACCTGCTCCGGACACTGCTCGCGAACCTCCCGGCCAATAACACTCTGAAAGTTGCGCACCATAGTCGGATAGGGGTGCGGCCCGCAGACGCTGCCCATCAGGTAGTGAGTGTTCTCAACATTGGCCATCCAGTCGCGAATGGCTTCATTTGTCGCATCCTTCAGCGTGCCCTTGCCTGACTCAACCGGCTCAATTCTCGCACCCAGCAGCTCCATACGGAAGCAGTTAAGCCGCTGACGCCGGATGTCCTCCACCCCCATATAGACGACCGTCTCCATCCCAAACAGAGCGCCGACTGTGGCTGTGGCGACACCATGCTGGCCTGCCCCGGTCTCCGCCACCAGCCGTGGCTTGCCCATACGCCGGGCCAGCAGTACTTGCCCCAGCGTATTGTTCAGCTTGTGTGCGCCAGTGTGGTTGAGGTCCTCGCGCTTCAGATACACTCGCGTCCTACACAGGTCGCTGAGCCGCTCCGCCAAGTACAGCGGCGTGGGACGCCCCGCGTAGTAGCGCCAGTAGTACTCCAGCTCCTCGTGGAATTTCGGGTCGGCCCAGGCCTGCTCATAGGCCTGGACCAGCTCATCCAAAGCTCCCATCAGGGTTTCGGGAACGTATTGCCCGCCGTAGCGGCCAAAGCGGCCGGAACGCTGCTCAATTGCCGTAGCCATACGACACATCACTTCCTATTTAGCATCATAGAATTAACGCTTTTGTTTGGGCACCCCCACGAACTGACGGGCGGCTAGATCGAACTCAGTGCTCTTCATCAACGCCGTGCCCACCAGCACCGCGTCCACTCCCGTCGCTGCTACCCGCTCGACGTCCTCCCGGCAGCTAATGCCGCTCTCGCTGACCACCAGAGCATCTTCGCGGGCCAGCGGTGCCAGTCGCTCGGTAGTTGATAGGTCAATCTCCATCGTCGCGAGGTCGCGGTTGTTGATCCCAATGACCTGCGCGCCTACTGTCAGAGCCTGCTCCAACTCCCCTTCATTGTGCACCTCCACCAGCGCCGTCATACCCAATTCAGCAGTCAACTGGTGCAGTTGCACCAGGATTTCCGGCTCAAGTATGGCAGCAATCAACAGAACCGCATCGGCCTGCAGCGCACGGGACTCATATACTTGATAATCCTCCAATATGAAATCTTTACGCAGGATGGGCAGGGGAATACGTCCGCGCGCCCGCGCAATAAAATTCGGCGCCCCCTTGAAGTAGTTCTCCTCGGTCAGCACGCTTATTGCCACGGCGCCGCCGGCGACGTAATCCTGGGCAATATGCCGGGGGTCGAACCACAGCACGGGAAAATCCCCCTCCGACGGCGAGGCCCGCTTGATCTCGGCGATAAGCGTCACGTCAGTACCATGCAGAGCCTCTGCGAAATCACGGGCTGGTGTTAGCTCGGTGGCTTGCGCTTGGAGCAACCCAACCGGACGGTCTGCCTTGGCATACCGCAGCTCACGCCGTTTGCTTTCCACGATTTCTTCCAGGATACCACTCAACTCCATACTACACCTGCTATCTCACAGTGAATTGGACAGCTCGCAAAGCTGCTCAAGCTTAGCCAAGGCCGCACCACTGTTGACAGCCTCTTTGGCCTGCTGCATTCCTTCGCGAATGCTGTCGGCATGACCTCCGACATAGATGGCCGCACCCGCATTAGCCAGGACAATATCATACCGGGGACATGTCTTTCCCGCAAGGACAGTGCGCAGAAGCTCCGCCGATTCCTCTGGTGTCCCACCAGACAGTTCCGTAGCACTGGCCGACTTCAAGCCCAGCTCCTCAACAGTCAAAGTGTACGTGCGAACCTGGCCATCAGCCAACTCAGCCACGGCAGTCTCCCCCAGCGTGGAGATTTCATCCAGCCCGTCACGACCGTAGACAACCATTGCCCGCTCTGTGCCCAATTGCTGAAGCGCCTCGGCCATCGGACGAACCCAGTCCTCGGCGAAGACCCCAAGAAGCTGTCGTCTGGCTCCGGCGGGATTGGTCAACGGCCCCAGTAAGTTGAACACCGTGCGAATGCCCATCTCCCGCCGCGGGCCAATGGCATGTTTCATCGCTGGATGCAGATTGGGTGCGAACAGGAAACCGATGCCAATCTCATCTATGCAGCGGGCGACTGCCTCCGGAGACAGGTCAATATTGACTCCCATGGCGGTCAGGACATCGGCACTGCCACAGGCGCTGGACACCGAGCGGTTACCGTGCTTGGCTACCGGAATACCGGCGGCGGCTGCTACCAGCGCAGCAGCAGTTGATATGTTGAACGTCTCCAGCGCATCGCCGCCCGTCCCACAGGTGTCCACCACATCTTCACGCGCTGTGGAGATGCGAACGCAGTGCCGGCGCATAGTGCGGGCAAATCCACAAATCTCCTCGGGCGTCTCCCCTTTCATGCGCAGCGCCATCAGAAACGCGCCGATTTGCGCGGGACTGGATTGCCCCGTCATTATCTGGTTGAGCACCTCTTCGCCCTCGGCGGCGCTCAGATGCTCGCGGCGTGACAGTTTCTCCAACGTAGTAGAAAGCATTACTCAATCCCTCCGTTGTGACAGTCTTGCCCAACGGTACCCTCAGGTACGCGCCGGACGGCAGCCTTATCCGACAAATTGAGAAAATTCCTGAGCAGGTCCAGCCCTACCGCCGTCAGTATAGATTCAGGATGGAACTGCACCCCTTCAATGAGAAACTCTTGGTGACGAATACCCATAATCTCGCCAGTATCGGTATGCGCTGTGACCTCCAGGCAATCAGGCACCGTCTCAGGCTGGACGATCAACGAGTGATAGCGGACCGCCTCAAAGGGGTCAGGGAGGCCCGCGTAGATGCCGTCGCCGTTGTGGTAAATCAGCGATGTCTTGCCATGCATCAGCCGACCAGCCTGTCCCACCGTAGCGCCAAAGACCTCAGCGATGGCCTGGTGGCCCAGGCAGACACCTAAAATCGGGACTCGACCCGCCATCTGTTCGATGAGTGCACAGGAGATACCACTATCCGCCGGACGACCCGGCCCCGGCGAGATGACAATGCGCTCTATCTGCATCTGCTCTACCTCAGCAACCGTGAGCTTATCATTGCGGTACACTGCCACCGTCTCGCCCAGGTACGCCAGATACTGGTACAGGTTGTACGTAAACGAGTCGTAGTTATCAATGAGCAGAGTCACAGCAGGCCCTCCTCGGCCAGGCGCAGGGCCTCCAGCAGGGCCGCCGCTTTCATCATTGTTTCATCGTACTCGAAGTCGGGCTCGGAGTCGGCCACGATACCACTGCCCACCTGCAGGTAGGCAGTGTCTCCGTCCACGATGAAGGTGCGCAGAATAATGCAGGTATCCATCGCACCCGAGAAGCTGAAGTAGCCCACTGCCCCGCCGTAAGGCCCCCGCTTGAGCGGCTCAAGCTCCTCAATGATCTCCATTGCGCGGATCTTAGGAGCTCCGCTGACCGTGCCAGCAGGAAAGGCCGCCCGCAGCAGATCAAACTGGTCCTTGTCGGCAGCCAGCTTGCCGCGTACATTGCTGACGATGTGCATCACGTGCGAGTAGCGCTCCACCGCCATCAACTCATCAACCTCCACGCTCCCCGGCTGGCAGACCCGGCCTATATCATTACGGTGCAGGTCAACCAGCATCACATGCTCGGCGCGCTCTTTGGCGTCGGAAAGCAGCTCCTGCTCGAGCTTTTCGTCTTCATCCTGACTGCTGCCCCGGCGGCGAGTCCCCGCAATGGGCCGGGTCGTCACCTCGCTGTTATCCTCGGTCACCAGCACCTCCGGAGAGGCTCCGATCAGCTTGAGAGCACCGAAGCTCAGATAGAACATGTATGGCGAGGGATTGATGGCGCGCAGCGCCCGATACAAATCAAAGCTGTCCACGCTTACCTTCGCGCTCATGCGGTGAGCCACCACCACCTGAATGACATCGCCGGCCTGGATATACTCCTTGGCCTGCTGTACGGCCTGGCGGTGCTCAGCCCGCGTCATAGACGATGGTAGGCCCGACGGGTCATCAGGGATACCGCCCTTGATGGTCGTCGCAGCAGGCCGCGGGACTGGCTGACGCAGCTTCTCTATCACAGCCTCTATCTTCTCCACCGCCTGCCAGTAGGCGACCTGAGGATCCCCATCAATGGGCGCGTTGGCCAGAACTCTGACGCGATTAAGCACGTGATCGAAG
>JALGTD010000289.1:0-973 GCA_029821515.1 Candidatus Zipacnadia bacterium
CGCCCTGCGTGGTGAAATGCCCCAGTCCGATGGACTGGCTGGTGTCCAGAAACGGTCGGGCAATGGCTGCATTGACCTTAGGATGGTCCACCAGCATCGCCGAGGGCACCTGCAGGCCCGGGCGGCCCAGTGCGCCCAAATCCGTGGCCTGGACCGTTATGCGATTGGAATGTATTAGGTCGCCGATGATATCATGCTGGGCGAAGCCGTCGTAGGTGACTCGATACTCGCGGCCCGGCTCGTATAGATCCACTTTGGCAACCGGATATACGCGCTGTGCCATTATAGCGATGCCTCCAGCTCCCAGCTCTGGCCATCGTCGGCTGAGATGTAGATGTCAATATCAGGATAATTGGGTACGCCCACTATCAGCCGGCAGCCCTGCGTGTCCATCTTGACGAAGGCGACACGATCGGCGTCGGAGGTCTCCGCCACCAGCTTTTCTTCCTCACCGTCGGAAAACGCGACCCAACTGTAGCCACCGTCGCCGCTCCGCCGCAGATACTGGGCGCCGTCGCGGTAGCCAATCAGGTAGACCAGTCCGTTGTGCTCAAAGGCCATTGGATAAGAGAGGCCTGCAGGCATCGTCTAAACCTCCTCCCAACTGTGCCCGTCGTCAGGCGAATGCAGCAACTTGACCTGGCCCGGGCCTTGTTGATAGCTGAGAATGATGCGCCCACGGCTGTCCTTATCAGCCCAGGGATAGTCGCTGTTTTCCTCATTGGTCACCCAGCGCGGCTTTTCCCAGGGACTGGTCAGCCCGCCCTTGCGGCGCATACGAATGTTGCCCTCGCGCACATCAAACAGAAACAGTTGCCCGACGGCATCTTCAAATATATGGGGGCGCCCGTGGGGCCCACCGATCTGCAGCGCCACAAAGCTGGCCTGCTTGCTATTTATGATGAGGCCCTCCGGGTGAGCCAGGAACGGGACATCGGCAATTACGGTAAATCGGCAGCCCGGCGCCTCTTCC
>JALGTD010000289.1:988-3175 GCA_029821515.1 Candidatus Zipacnadia bacterium
CTCGACCAGGCGAATGTCGGTGATTGCCTGATAAAAGCCGCACCCCGGATAGGGGCTGTCCTTGGCTTCGGCCAGGAGCTTGGGTACCGGTCGCAGTGGGATGACTTCGCCGAACGGATCCAGTACTGACGGGCCGTGGGTGTCCTGTGGGATGGTCACCGTGATAGTCTCGATCTCGTCGTCGGCTCGCCGGCAGTCAATCTCTACGGTGAATTCTATAGGCACCTCGTAATCGTCCGCGAAGGCCAGCTTGAACTGGGCCAGGCCCAGGTCGCGGTCAATGTAAGATAGCGCGCTGAAGTAGTTCAAATCGTGCCCGGAAATGAAGGGCGGTGTCTGATCGCCATCAAACTGCCCCAGCCCTTTGCCGTCGCCGACTTCGTTAAGGTGCTTGGCGAACCAGCGTGGCGCATTGGTGGCCTGGCCGGGGCCGGTTTGTGTCAAAAATGTATCAGTCTCATCATAAAGGTCAGGGCGCCAGTGATAGTTGATAGTTTGTTGCAGGTCGTACTCGGTGGCGCCGGTCAGTACGCGGTGCCTCCGCCGCTCGCTGCTGCTGGCCAACGAGGGGCTGCGCAGGTAGCTGCGGCAGTCCATTGCCTGGGGCAGGCTGAAATAATAAGCACACTGCAAGCAGAATCCCCGCGGCACCGTCTGCCCGCGGTCGCGCTGCGCCGGCCCACCGCAGTACGGGCAGATTAGGTCATTGAAGGCAGTTGTCTGCAGTTCAGTCTGACGAAACTCCATATACGGCTTAAGGACACCGAACTCCAGGCCAACGCGCGCGGCCTCCGGTTGGTCTTCATCCAGTCGCTGGTCGCTGTGCTTGACTATATTAGCCTTGACTTTGCCGCCAAACAGAAACTTGGTCTCCGGATAGTAACCGGCGGCGCGGAACGCGCCGGCCAGCGTGGGTGCTTCCTCGAATGATTGCGAGCGCAGATGAAAGTCGGGGTCCAGCACTTCCTCGTCAGCGACGATCGCATAGCTCTTCAACTGTGCGCCGTAGATTAGCAGTTCGAGGACATCTGCGATATATTTGTACTTGGGCAGAATCTCTTTGGTAAGATACCCGCCGTAGGGCGCTTCCTCGGTAGGATATTTGCGTCCGGTGTCGTTGTCCTCAATGTGAATCTGCTTGTCAATGTACTGGAAGTTATGGTGCCCGTAGCTGCCGGTCCGCCAGCACTCCGGTTTGAAGTCCTCCATCCACCCGGCATAGGCACGCGCGCCCAGGACTATATCCGAGTACGGGAAGCCGATAATCGGCAGACTGCCCCACTGCTCGTCCCGGATATACAAATCGCCCCCCAGCCCCTGTGGCGGGATCTCTACCGACCAGTAGCCGCTCTCGTCGGTGGTCGCTGCTACCCCCACGATCTCGCCAAACTCGGTATCAACAATGGTGATGTCAATTCCCGGCGCAGGAATACCTGGTTGCAGGTAGACCCGCCCGCATATCAGATTTCCCGCTGAGGAATAGTACTCCAGCGGCGGCATCTGCACGGTCGTTGTCTCTCCGGGTCTTACCTCCGTTGTAACTCGTGGGCAGTCCCAGCAAGCATCCCAGTCGCCGCCACCGGTGCGCTTGAACTGGACAATATTGTGCTCGCCTGCCGGCAGGCCGGTTATCTCCACTATCCCCGACGGTGGCACCTGATAGCTCTGACCGGCGTCGTCCAGCGTCCCCACGCGCAGGTAGGCGCCGGGAGTGGCGGTGATGGTCAGCTCACCGCTGCAAATGTCAACAAGCGCGGGGCTGCCTTCGGCCACTGTCACCTTCCGCCCGCAGTAGGCTACCATTATCTCCTCAACATACCGGCTCAGCGGCTCCTGGCGGGTCTGGAGCGATTCGTCGCGCCAGTCCCCGTCGCGCTGGTAGATAGCACCGTGGCCCTTGGGAGCAATGAAGCTCCAGTGCCCATCGGGCGCCGTCTGGATGGGTGCCAGTACATTCGCTCCGCACACATAGGTCTCCAAAGAGGGCGACCAGACCAGTTCGTTATATTCTTCGCTATCCCAGAATGTTGTCAGACCATCTTCGCTGGTCTGCAGCGTCACCTCCAGACTGACGTTGGCGCCCTCCTGGGGCACGCCGTCGTGGCGAATCTCGCCCTCCAGCCGATAGCCCATCACAAACTCTTCAGCAAACGGCGGCACGGCGAATTGGGCCGGCTGGATACGCTG
>JALGTD010000046.1 GCA_029821515.1 Candidatus Zipacnadia bacterium
ACCTGCTGTTGCTCTTCACTATCCACTAACCACTGTCGTGCAGGGTAATATCAATATCAGACAGGTCTTCATCTTCGCTGGCTGGAGCCAGACTTATCTCCGGCTCGGCGGGGTGGCGCCCCCGGCGAGTCACCAGCAGCGATACCAGCAGCGAAACTACCAGGGCTACCGCAAAGGGAATACCCACCAGCAGCAACCACTGGGGGCCGACTTGGTTCACCGGGGGCGCTACCGGCTTGGCTGGCCCGGCAGCCGGCTTCTTAACGGCAACGGACACCTGCTGGCCCAGCGGCAGATTGAGCACCACTCCTGCCTCCTGCAAGAAGGCAATGGCCGCGTCGCTGGGTACTGCAAAGCCCACATTCTGCGCCTCCTTGACCACTGCTGTCGCCACACCTACCACGCGCCCCTGCTCATCAATGACCGGGCCGCCGGAATTGCCCTCATTGAGGGCAGCGTCAATTTGCAGATAGCGCTTGCCCTTCACTTCCCGTTCCAACGCGCTGACAATTCCTTCAGTAACTGACCCTTCCAGGCCCAGAGGCGCACCCAGCGCCGCTACCCGTATCCCCTGCTTCAGCTCGCTGCTGGCGGCAAAGCGAACCGCCGGCAGGTTTTTCATATCCAGTTTGAGCAGCGCCAGATCGCGGGCCTCATCTGTTCTCGTCACCTTCGCCTCCAGCTCTTCATCATTTGCCAGCACTACGGTGACCTGGGAACTGTCTCCAACCAGATGAGCACTGGTCAAGCCGTGCCCGTCAGGGCTAACAATGAAACCAGCTCCAATCCGCTCACCGCTCTTGATGGTCAGTACGCTTTCTCTGACCTGCTCGATGGCAGCGCTCATATCTCGCGCTGAAGCAATTGACAGACTTGCACCGACCAAAATGATAACAACTAGCCAGCAATACCTGCCGCTCATAGCGGCCAGCCCCCTTTTCGTCCGCAAGTGCAGTTTAGCTTATGTGCGGCCATCCTATACTAGTATTAGGATACACTCTTTTTGGTCACTGCGT
This sequence comes from Candidatus Zipacnadia bacterium, assembly GCA_029821515.1. Lineage (GTDB taxonomy): Bacteria > Armatimonadota > Zipacnadia > Zipacnadales > Zipacnadaceae > JALGTD01. The sequence continues at coordinate 1,017 of JALGTD010000046.1, forward strand.
CAATGTACCACAGCGGTGCACTGAAGCTTGACGGTGGGCACCAGTAGTCTTACCATCTGCATCAGTAGAAACTACTATCTGGGTGTCACGGAAGGAGTGCTCACCTATATGAAGTCTGCCCTTGAGCCTGAGAAATTCGGAGGGAATCCCGTCGAGGTCGTCTCCGGTCAGAATGCCCTAAGAGAGGTATTTGCCTGTGCCGATAAGCTGAGCTGCCACCGGCTTCTCATTGTATGCGGCGAAAATGTCAGCCAGCTTCCGCAGGTATGTGCCCTGGCCGAGACGGCACCGGATGGCTACAAGGTTGAAGTTTTTGCTCAGGTTGAGCCGGACCCGTCCGATCACACCGTAGTCGCCGGCGGCCAGCAGGCGCGCAGCTTCCGGGCTGACCTCATCGTGGCTATCGGCGGTGGCTCGAGCATAGACGCAGGTAAGGCCATAGCCGCCGAGGCCGCTGCCGAGGGCTGGATATTCAGCCAGGATCGCACCGACCAGCCTACCAATGTTCCGGATGCCGTGCTACCAATTATCGCCGTACCCACCACCGCAGGGACCGGCTCGGAGGTCACACCCTTTTCAGTGATAACGTTCACCGAGATGGAGCGCAAGCTGGCACTCAACCACAAGGCGCTCTATCCGAAGTTTGCCTTGCTTGATCCTACTCTACTCACTACAGTTCCTGCGCCGGCGCAGGCCGCCGCGGGAATGGATGCGCTGACCCACGCCGTCGAGTCCTATCTAAGCCGCAAGGCCACCGATCGCAGTCAACAGCGTGCCTTGCAGGCCATTGAGCTGCTCGCCCAGCACTTTCGGACAGCCTATGAAGACCCTGAAGATCTGAAGGCTCAGGCTGGCATGCAGCGGGCGGCGATGGTGGCCGGATTGGCTTTTTCGGTCAGCCGGCTGGGGATAGTTCACGCCATGGCCCTGCCGCTCTCAGCGCTGTTCGGTGTCCCTCACGGTATTGCCAATGCCATCCTGCTGCCTTATGGCGTCGAATTTAACCGCCCGGCGGCCACAGGACTACTCGCGAACATTGCCCAAGCGATGGGCGTCTGTAAAGATAGCGATACAGCTCAGGCCGCCAGTGAGCGCGCCGTGGCGGCTATTCGTCAACTGGCGAAAGACGTGGGCGCGCCCCAGCAAATGCGCGAGGTGGGGGTGGAAGAAGCCGCCATCGAGCGAATGGCTCAGGATGCTATAGAAAGTGCACATATCAGCCGCAATCCCCGGTCAGTTAATATTGACGATATTATTAGCCTGTACCGCGAGGCCTACTAGAGCCAAAAGGCGATGAGATCAATGGCGAAGCTGGAGTTCAGCCAGGCCACTGAAGCGTTGATTGACAATATTGAGACAGTGATCATCGGTAAGAGGGAGACGGTTGAGCTAGCGGTGGCGACATTGCTTGCGGGCGGGCATATGCTCATCGAAGACGTCCCCGGAGTCGGCAAGACGATGCTGGCCCGCTCTCTCGCCAAGTCGCTGGACTGTAGCTTCAAGCGGATTCAATTCACGCCCGATCTGCTGCCGGCAGACATAACTGGCGTGTCGATCTTCGACCGCGCTGCCGAGTCGTTCAAGTTCCGGCCCGGCCCCATTTTTGCCAATATCGTCCTGGCTGACGAGATTAATCGGGCCACTCCCAAGTCGCAGGCAGCGCTGTTGGAATGCATGGAGGAATTCCAGGTAACTGTGGATGGGATAACCCACCAGCTCCCCGAACCCTTTTTCGTGATGGCTACCGAAAACCTGGTCGAGTACGAGGGCACCTACCGGCTGCCGGAGGCTCAACTCGATCGCTTTCTGGCCTGCGTTAACCTGGGCTATCCCCGCGCAGCCGACGAGATTAAGATACTGGGTGAGCAAGCCGTTCAGCACCCCATTGAACTGGTCGAGCCGGTGCTCTCACCTGACCAGCTCGTGGAGCTGCAACGCAGGGTTCGCCAGGTCCACCTCGATGACAGCCTCAAGCAGTACATAGTGCAATTGACTCGCGCGACCCGACAGCATCCGGCGGTTGAGCTGGGGGCCAGTCCCCGGGGCAGTATCGCCCTGATGAGGCTGAGTCAGGCGCTGGCGGCGGTGCGCCAGCGTAATTACGTCATCCCCGACGACATCAAGTACATAACACCGGCCGCCCTGAGGCATCGAATTATCCTGTTGTCCGATGTGGCCTTCCAGGGTACTGATGCCCGCGACATCATTGACGAAATCCTGGTGGATGTCGCTGTGCCTGCTGATAGCAAAGAAGACAGCTATGAGACTGCATAAGTGGCACATGATAATCTGGGGCAGTCTGTTTCTGCTAACCGTCGGCCTCGTGCTACACGTCTACCAGCTTTTCTATATGGCGGCAGCGTGGGGGCTGGTGGTTCCGCTTGGTTATCTGCTGGCACGGCTTAATGTCAGAAACCTGGAGGTAGCTCGCTCTCTACCCCATCACACAGCAGCCGGCGAGCCCATCGCAGTTATACTTGCAGTGCACAATCGGGGCCGAGGGCGGCGTTTTCTGTTCACCATCGAAGACATACTGCCCGAAGGCCTGACGGTCGCCGGGCAGCCCGGTCAACTTGTCACTGACCTGGCCCCCGGCGCTACTCGCGTGCTTGGCTACCAGCTCCTCCCCGAGCGCCGGGGAGTATACCAGCTTTGCGAAATCCAGCTCTCAGCCCCTGACCTGCTGGGGATGTATGAGTTATCCCGCCGCCTGCAGCAGTCCCAGGAACTAATTGTCTACCCTAAGCCAATATCACTGCCGCCTATCTGGACGCCAACCGCTGCCAGGGGCGCAGGCCGGACCGCGGCACGCCGCAAAAGCCACCAGGGCACTGATCTGTACGGAGTGCGCGAGTATGTACCGGGCGACGACCTGCGTCACATTCACTGGAAGGTCAGCGCTCACGCTAATCAACTGGTGATAACCGAGCGTGAGGAGCAGCGTAGTCTCGCCGCTACTGTCATACTGGACCTCTCCGGCACCGTGCATGTTGGCGAGGGCAACCACAGCACGTTGGAGTACGGTGTGACCCTGGCGGCCAGCCTCCTGGTGCAGGCACTAGCTCAACATACTCCGACGCAACTGATTGCTGAGGGCGAACAGGACTTCACTATGCCCTTTGCAGGAGCTGGTGCAGCCAAACATGATTTCCTGGAGGCGCTGGCTCGCGCTCAAGCTAACGACACTCTGGACCTTCTGGATGTTGCCCAGCGGCACCAATCACAGTTGACCGCTGCCGGTTCAGTAGCTGTCATCACGCCTCAGATTGGGACGAAGATGCTCAAGCTGGCAGCAGCCCTGCGTTCGTGGGGCAATGCAGTGAGCTGGTTTGTGCTGGCGGCGCCGACGTTCGACTATGCAACAGCCCCACACAAATCTGTTCAATCCTACGATAATTTCGTACAGGCTCTGCGCCGTGGCGGCTGTCAGGCCTATCTAATCCGTGGCGATGTTGAGCTGGCCGCCAATTTTCGGAGGTGGCAGCGTGCAGCAGTCTGAGCAGCGGGACAATCTGAGCCTCATACCCCTGTTCGCCGGGCTATTTGTGGCTTGCATCGCCGCCGCCGCTGCCATCAGCGCCACCGTATATGCACCCGAGTACGAACTGGCTCTGTACCTGACCATAACAGCCGGCCTGCTGAGCAGCTTTCTGAGCAGAACAAAGAATATCAGGGTTAGCTTCCTGGGCCTGGTGATCATCGTCGGGGCATTGTGCGCCTTCGTGATTCGCTGGGCCGACCTGCCTTTGGTTCACCTGCTGTACCCCATCGAAGCAATCAGCGACTCCAATACCGCACTGGCTGCCTTGATTGCCTGGGGCATGGCTGGTCTGTGCTTTATGCAGAGCCGCCGCGAGCAGATCATACTGTGCCTGGTATCCGGCTTAGCCATTTTCGGGCTGATGGCCCCCGTAAACCTGGATACCGTCATCCTGATATTGTTCACTATCTACCTGTTCGGCGCCACTTACACATTTGGGTACGAGAATCTGCTCGCTACTTATTACACCCGTGCCCGGCAGGCCCGAGCGGGGATCCGCCCCGCCTGGAGCCAGCTTGTTCCGACTGTTGTACTGCTGCTGGCAGTCACGCTGGCGGCAATGGGTACTGGGCGCGCATTATATGAGGTCTCACCTAACATCTACGGCCAGGCCAGGCGGCTGCCAATGCGCTGGTCACGGCTCAATCCCGCTAACTACGCTGTGGCGCTGGGCAGGCTGTGGGTCGGCGGGGGACAGGCGCATCTGAGCAAGGAAGTGGTTATGACCGTCAAGTCCCAGCAGCCAGCGCTGTGGCGCGGTCAGGTGTTCGACACCTACGATGGCCAATCATGGTACATCCAACAAACTGCCATCACTCACGTACCCCCCGACCCTGATGGTAGCTGCCGCTTAGCCGCCAGTGATTCCCTGGCCGGCCCCCCCCTGGAACAGACCTTCACCCTGCGCCAGATGGCCTCAGTGACCATATACGCAGCTCCGCATCCGGCAGTCGTCTACCCTGCACAACGGCCCTTTCTCGACCAACAGCCGTACAGCATTGGCCAGCAAAGAGCGGGAGCGATCCTGGTGGCACCGTTTCTGCCGCAGGGTAGCTCCTATCAGGTCGTCTCCATCGTGCCCGATTTCTCTGCCGAGCAGTTGCGCTCCGCCGGCACCACCTACCCCGGCCAGCAGTTTACGGAGCGCTACATCCAGCAGGTTCCGGTAAGTGTAGAAGGCGAAATAGCCGAGTTGGTCGCTGAGATTACAACAGGAGCCCAAACGCCGTACGATAAAGTGGCGCAGATAAGGGACTTCCTGGAAGGAGAGTATCTGTACACCAAATCGCCGCCCCTGACGCCTCCGGGTACAGATTCGACTGTCTACTTCCTGAAAATTAGCAAGCGGGCCGACTGCCGGCTATTTGCCAGCGCTATGGCGATGATGTGCCGGCTGGCCGGCGTGCCCGCCCGAGTTGCTACCGGCTATGCCACCGGGGAATATGACCCAAGCCAGAGCCTGTATCTGGTGCGCGGCGAAGATGCTCACGCCTGGACCGAGGTCTACTTTCCCGGCTATGGCTGGGTGCCCTTCGATGTGCAAGCTCCCGCCCGACTGAAAGACCAGACGTTCTTTTCTCTGCTGAGTCATGGTCATCTGCGTCTGGGCATCGGAAGGTTCCTGCGGGGGAGCGCATTTGCCCTGGGCGGGCTGGCGGTGGTGGCACTACTCTGCGTTTTGCTTGTAGACTTTAGTCGTCTCCGCAGTTGGTGGGCAGCTTCACGCACGCCGCGCGGACCCTGGACTGGGCTAGAGCACCAGTGGCGGCGCTTCTACCAGAAAGTATTGCGGCGCAGCGACCGGCAGCCCCAGCCCGGCCATACCCCCGCCGAGCTGCTTGGCGCAGCGCTGAGTCAAGGACTGCTTCCTGAGGCCGTTGCCGCGGCCACCAGTCAGGCGACCGAAGACCTGTACGAGCTGCGTTACTCGCCGCGACCGGCCACCACCTCTCAGATTGATAAGCTTCGCCGCCGCTGGATACACTTGCGCAAGAGGATATAACCACAGCGCAGCGAAGGTAACCAGGCTTATCCATTGCTACACCCATCAGGCGACCCTATGGCCTCCAATGACTTACAACTGGACACCAGCGCCCAGGTCACGCTGCTGTATGGTGACAGTGAAATACTCAAGCAGCGCGCCACCAATGCTATCATTGATGCTCGCCTGGAGCCCGAACAGCGCGAAAACAGCCTGTCTCTGCTGGCCGCGGGCGAGCATGACCCTAACCAGCTCGCTGCCGAAATAGGCAGCCGTTCCCTGCTGGCCAGCGAGCGCATAATAGTCCTCAAGCGTGTTGATGACTTGAATGCTGACGATCAGCGCCTGCTGGCGGCGGCACTCCAGCGGCTTCCTGACACTACCGCCGTAGTTATGACCTGCGCCGAGACCGGCAGTGGCAGAAAGCCCAAAGTAGTCAGGGACATTGCCGAAGCCACCAAGCAGGCCGGCCAGGCAGTGCACATAGCTTCTCCTCGGAAGCGCGACCTGCCACCGTGGATAACCGCAGAAGCCAAGCGGTGCGGCAAGGAAATCACACGGCAAGCCGTCCAGTTGCTGCAAGAGCTTACCGACGATGACGTGGATATGCTGGTCGGTGAGATTGAGAAAGTGGCTACATACATCGGCGAGCGCGACCGAATTGAGCAGGCCGACGTGGAAGCAGTCGGCTTCAGTAACCAGCAGGGAAATATCTGGAATATGATGGATGCCATCGGCAACCGACAGCCAACGAAGGCGCTGGGGGAGCTGGAACAGATACTACCATCAGGAACGGTCCACGGCGAAGCTCTCGGCCTGCTAGGGATGATTAGCCGTCAACTGCGGCTCATCTGGCAGACACGCGTGGCTGCCCGGGCAGGCTACCGGCTCGACCGAGCCACCGATCTGCCCAAAGAGCTTACCGCCAACTTTCCAGCCAAGCATAACGTCGCTAGCGTTGTTGGGAGTCAGCAGTGGCTGGGGAAGAAGATGATCGCTCAGGCCAGGAAATTTGATGACGGGCAGATAGCTCGAGCCCTGGACAGAGTCCATCAGACCGATGTGGCTCTGAAGGGCCAGGCCGACCGGACAATTGATGAGCGCACTGCCCTGGAAGCCCTGATCGTGGAGCTGTGTAAGCTGTGAGCAGTCAGACACACAAAGACAACAGCCCGGATTCCCTTAAGCGTACCCCGTGGCGTGACTGGCTGTTAGTCGGGTGGATTGTGGCAATCTTTGCCTTCTTCTTGCGTTCTATGATTGAAATACTCAGTTGAGTCGCTCCTTACCAAGTTGCCACTGACACCGAATATGGGCGATATCTTCTTCTGGCTGATAATCAGCTTTATAGCTGCGCTGGTCGGCGCTACGCTGGGCCGGCTGGTCACGCTACGCGCTTATGGCCCGCTGACTCGCCTGCTTCTGTTCGTGACTCTGGGCTACCTCGTGCTGTCCTATTTGTTACTGGGCCTGGGGCTACTCGGCTACCTGCAGCCTGTTCCAGTGCTCGTGGTATTGGTAATCCTGTTGCTGGTCGGGCTGACCACAGCTCGCACGCTATATCAGGATTTATGCACCGTCAGCAGCAAGCTGCGCCGCGCGCTGCTAACTTCACCGGCTCGCTGGCTGTACTGGTTTGTCCTGCTTTACATTTCGTCCAGTCTCATACTCGCTCTGGCCCCGCCCGCCGGGCTGGACTGGGACGGCCTGGCTGAGCACCTGGCCATGGCCAAAGAGTGGGTGAAAGCAGGGCGCATTATTCCGCTGTGGTACGACCATCATTCGCAGTTCCCGGCTACACTCCAGATGCTCTACGCCCTGGCGTTGCTCTGGCGGGGGGCGATTGCCGCCAAACTCTTTCACTTCAGCTTTGGCCTGATAGCGCTGGGCGCAGTCTTTGTCCTGACCAGACGCCACATTTCGCCGCAGGCCGCGCCCTGGGCGGCGGTTATCCTGGCTGCTACCCCGGTATTCTCGTGGCTGATGGGGACAGCCTACGTGGACTTGCCCATTATGGCCTGTGTGCTGCTGTCGGTACATTTCTTTCTCGAATGGATGTCATCGGGTGCAGTGCGAGACGCTGCCTTGAGCGGACTGCTGGCCGGCGCAGCAATGGCCTTCAAGATGCAGGGCATCCCCTATTTCGGGCTGCTGCTGATCTTTGCCTTGTACATTGCATGGCAGCAGAGACATCAAGAGACACCGCGCTGGCGGGCGGTTGCTATCTTCGGGGCAGTCGGGCTGCTGGTCGCCTCGCCGTGGTACATAAAGAGCTGGGTAATCACTGGCAACCCGGTCTATCCGTT
>JALGTD010000047.1 GCA_029821515.1 Candidatus Zipacnadia bacterium
GTCCGGCCAATGGCCATGGCCTCCCCCACTGATTTCATCTGTGTCATAAGCTGGGGGTCAGCACCGGGGAACTTCTCAAAGGCCCAGCGCGGTATTTTGGTCACCACATAGTCAATCGTTGGCTCGAAGCAGGCCGGAGTCTCGCGGGTAATGTCATTGGGTATCTCATCAAGCGTATAGCCCACCGCCAGCTTGGCAGCGATCTTGGCGATGGGGAAGCCAGTGGCTTTAGAAGCCAGCGCCGAGGAACGACTGACACGCGGATTCATCTCAATGACTACTATGCGTCCATTTTCGGGGTTGACCGCGAACTGGATATTGCTGCCCCCGGTATCCACTCCAATCTCGCGCATCACCCGGATGGCCAGATCCCGCATAATCTGATACTCGTCGTCAGTGAGCGTCTGGGCAGGAGCAACGGTAATCGAGTCGCCCGTATGAATGCCCATCGGATCAAAATTCTCGATGGAACAAACTATTACCACGTTATCTCGGTGGTCACGCATCACCTCCAGCTCGTATTCCTTCCAGCCGATGACCGATTGCTCCACCAAAATCTCGTTCATCGGGCTGGCATCCAGTCCGCGAACCACGGCGATCTCAAGCTCCTCCATATTGTAGGCGATGCCCCCACCGGTTCCGCCCAGAGTTGCCGACGGCCTGATAATCAGGGGAAAGCCGATGCGGCGGGCGACATTGCGGGCGTCACTGACGGTGCTGGCAAAAGCACTCTCGGGCATCTCCAGGCCCGCAGCCAGCATAGCATCCTTGAATAGCTCGCGGTCCTCTGCCTTCTTGATGACTTTGCGCTTGGCGCCGATAAGCTCGACATTGTGACGAGAAAGCACCCCGGACTCCGAGAGGCTGAGTGCCAGGTTCAGTCCAGTCTGGCCACCCAGGGTGGGTAGCAAAGCGTCGGGTTTCTCCTCAGCAATAACTCGAGCCACGCTATCGGCAGTTAGAGGCTCAATGTAGGTGCAATCAGCAGTTTCGGGGTCCGTCATAATGGTGGCTGGGTTGGAGTTAACCAGCACCACCCGATAGCCTTCCTCACGCAGAGCCTTGCAGGCCTGGGTGCCAGAGTAGTCAAACTCACAGGCCTGGCCGATAATTATTGGGCCTGAACCAATTATCAGGATTGTCTGAATGTCTTCGCGCTTCGGCATAAATACCTCAGAATTGCCAAGGTGGACAGGATTAGGCGCAGACTACCGCTTCTGGTTGTTTAGGGTAGTGTAAGTACAGGCATCTGAACAGCTTCCTCCCCATAGTTCGCTGTACAGCCCCTATGTTCCTTCCCAGCAGTGAGAGGTGGAGCAGTGGTTGCTACAAGCCATCAAGCACGGGGCCGGTCTGCATCAACTACAGTGGCAGTTCGCCGCCCAACTCGATAGCACGGTTGTAGATGGCCACCAAACGGTCAGTTACATGTGCCACGTCAAACTGCTGAGCTGACTGCTGCGCCCCCTGGGCCAATTTAGTGCGCAGGTTGGCATCCTCAGCCAGTGCCAGCATCTTCTCAGCCAGACCTGCGGCGCCATCTTCAACTTCACTAAGCAGACCATTGACGCCGTCGTCAATCATATCCACAGCGCCAGGTGCCCGCAGGGCCACAATCGGTGTACCAGCGGCCATCGCCTCCGTATATGCCAGTGGCTGAGTTTCACTCAAACTGGCCGTCACCATGATATCTATAGCCGCCTGATAGGGCGGAATATCCTCATAGGGGACACTACCAGCGAGGAAAACGCGCTCAGCTCCCTCCATATGCCGAATTTGCTGTTTAATGCTGTCTAATTCCGGCCCATCACCCACCAGGACAAAAGCGGCCTTTTCATACTGGTGCAATACTCGCCCGACGGCTTTGATGAGTACCTTTAGATTCTTCTCGCGCGACAGCCGCCCAACGAAGCCAATCAATACCACTTCATCGCTGACGCCCAGCTCCTGGCGCACTCTGCTGCCGTCTACCCCGGCAAAATCGCTGACTCTGATGGGATTAGGCAGAATTTCGACCGGCGTAGTGACGCCCTGTTCTTCGAGTCGGTGACGAGCGGACTCCACCGGCGTGGTCACTACCTGGCATTTGTTGCAGTAAGAGGTTACCCGTAGATTCAGATACATCTCGACCAGCGCAGTGGGCAGAGGAACCATCGGGGCGAATAGTTCGTACTCAGTATGAACGGTGGTGACCAGCGGTACATCATTCCAGCGCGCATACCAGGCCCCCCAGGCTCCCACCCACACCGGATGCTGAGTGTGGACAACATCAAACTGGCGGCCCCGAAGAGCCTTGAACACCGAAGAGGAATACGGCATAGCAATGGAATAGTCCACGTCCAGGGGAAGCGGCAATGCCGGAAAGCGGAGAATATCGTCGGGATCACTGCGCAAGTCGTATCCCTGGGGAGCCGGGGCAAAGATAGTAACCTCATGGCCAGCATCAAGCAATCCCTTCCGATACGCAGCCACACAGTTAGCTACGCCGTTGACAGCCGGATGATATGTATTGGTGAAGATGGCTACTCGCATAGCTATTTCACCATAGCATCTGCCTTCTCGCGGAGGAGAGCTGCCATCCGCCCGTTGCTGAAAGTTTCCACTATGACGCGGGTTTGCGCTTCGTCGCCAGCACCATACAGCGGAGCAATCCGCTCAGCCAGTCGCTCCTGGGCCGAGGCATACTCACTGGCCGATAGATTACGGGCAGTATCGAAGATTTCCCACAGCACCTCAGCGGCCAGGTCTAACTCTGGCGCAGCCAGCATCTCAGCGTGGACGGGAGCCTCCTCAGCGTAGCTTGAGCTTGGCATCTCGCGCAGCCAGGTCAGTAGCTCACGGGCCTGTGCATGGGCATTGCGGCCGCCGGCAAGCTTATCAATTTGTTCCGGCGTCAATATCCCTCGAATCTCCTGGACGTATGCTTGCTGCTTGCCAGCCAGCTCGGCTTCGATTTTTTCCACTTTCGTCTCCAGCTCGTCCAGTCGCTGGTCAACAGCAGTCGCAGACATCTGCCCACTGATCAACATCTCGCGCTTGTCGGCCAAAAGCGGAGCCATCTGGGCAACGACCCCATTTTTGCGCTGCTCATACTGAACTTTCAGACTGCATAGCTGTTTGACTACTGGAATAAGATCTTCTATCTGACCCGAAGATAGACCAATATTGCTAATCCGGTGAAGTAGCTGTATATCGGCCCTGAGGTTATCTACCTGGCTTACACTGGTCTCAGCTAGCCCCCGATCCGACGAGAATTGGGGCCGACAAGAGGTGAGAATTGCGGCGGTTACTACCAGCAGGCAAAGTATCAGGGAGCCGGGCAACGCTCGCTGAGGGACAATGACGTCTGCCATTTTGGGCTCAGCTCCGTTCGGTCCTGCTTCGGGACGTAATGGAGTTATCTGGCGAACGACTCAGCAGCCATCTGGAGGAATTCCGCGTTAGTCTTCGTCTTGCGCAGCCCGGCCAACAGGGTTTCGAGAGCCTCAGGAGGTTCCATATTGTGCAATGCTTGGCGAAGCTGATATACAGATTGCATCTCCTCATCATTGAACAGCAGCTCCTGATGACGGGTAGAGGAGCGGATGATATCCACCGCCGGGAATATGCCCCGATCGGCCAGCTCCCGGGACAGTATCAGATCGAAGTTGCCGGTTGCTTTGAACTCTTCAAAAATCATATCGTCCATACGGCTGCCGGTTTCCACCAGAATGGTGGCCAGGATAGTGAGGCTTCCGCCCGCTTCAATGTTCCGGGCTGCGCCGAAGAAGCTTTTAGGCCGGTACAAGGCAATCGGGTCCAGGCCCCCCGAGAGTGTGCGCCCGCTGGGATCTATAGTCAGGTTGCTAGCCCGTGACAGGCGGGTAATGCTGTCCAGCAGCACCACCACGTCCTCGCCCTGTTCGACGAGGCGCTTGGCGCGAGTCAACACAAGCTCGGCGACTCTCATGTGGTTTTCCGGCAGCTCGTCAAAAGTGGAACTGATCACCTCGCCTTCTACCGACCGGGCAATATCAGTGACCTCCTCGGGGCGCTCATCAACAAGCAGGATCAGCAGGCGCAGGTCGTCATAATTAGTGGTCATGCAGTTAGCAAGCTGCTTGATGACGGTGGTCTTACCGGCTTTGGGAGGCGAGACAATCAGGCCCCGCTGTCCGCGGCCGATTGGAGTTATGATGTCCATCAAGCGGCCCGCTATATTGCTGGGGTCGTCGGTCTCCAGACGGATGCGCTCATCGGGATAAACCGGCGTAAGGTCTTCGAAGTCAGGGCGGTGCCCAACCTCTTCAGGAGGGACGCCGTTGATGGTCTGTACCCGCAGCAGTGACCAGTAGCGCTCACTGTTCTTAGGTGGCCTCACCGGTCCGCTAATCACATCACCAGTCCGCAGGTCGAAACGGCGGATTTGGCTGTCGGCGACATAAACGTCTACACTTGGATCCGGCACGTAACCGTTGACCCGCAGGTAGCCGCGGCCGTCAGCCTGCACCTCCAGGACCCCGTACTGATACTTGTTCCCATCTTGTTCACTTTGGGCCTTGAGTATCGTCATACACAGGTCAAATTTCTTAAGGTGCGAGTAGCCAGCCACATCCATAGTAGCGGCCACTTCTTTCAGCTCGTCTACCGTCTTTTCCTTCAGATCCGACAGGTCTAACATAGCACACCTCTCGACAGTTTACTCATTGATCTCTGGTTTGGGTACTACAGCATCTTCATCAAGCACTGCCACAAAAGGCAGATTACGAAAGTGTTGGGCATAATCCAGACCGTAGCCTACTACAAACTGGTCAGGAATCACGAAACCGATATAGCTGAGTTCCACGGGTATCTCCCGCCGGGCCGGCTTATCTATCAGCGTACAAACCTTCACAGAAACAGGCTGATGGGCCTGAAGCAGCCGTACCAGCTCCGAGACTGTCCGACCACTATCAACAATATCCTCAACAACCAGTACATCCTTACCAGCCAGCGACAAATTCAAGTCTTGGGTAATCGCCACCTCACCGCTGGAGACAGTACCATTTCCATAGCTGGAAGCATCCAGGAAATTAACTTCACAGGGCCTGTCGAGCTGGCGCATTAAATCGGACAGGAATACGAAACTGCCAGTAAGTGCTCCGACCAGCACCAACTGCTTACCCCGATAATCAGCAGTAATCTGCTGGGCAAGCTGTGCAATGCGCGCAGCAATCTGCTGTTGAGTAATAATTACTTCGATGATGTCTTCGTCGCAGTATGGCACCGTTGGCCTTCTATTCACAGCCCACTGCAATATTGCGGGGGCACACTGCCCGACGATGCTGGCTGGCCTTTTCCCCAATGAGAAGTCTATATCGTATATTGGCCATAAAGCCTAAATCTTCAAGGTCTGCCGCCAGCTTACTAACCATCTGGTGAGCAGCCCATGGGAAACTGCACATACTATGGAAACCTCATGAAGAATCAACTGAAGAGACCATTAGGTCGTAACTGTAACCGACCACGGATATGTAAACCAACATTGGAACGCTAGCAGAAAGAGGAATTGTGCCTACTCATTGCAACTTTGCTGCTAATATATCAAACTCAGGAAAGCGTGAAATCAGCCGAGGACTGTCATAGAACATTTATTATTATAATCTTATATAGAGTCTTTGTCAACCAAATTCCCGACAACATCGCAAGTAGCGCAGAGTTTTGCGTCAAAACCAGGTTGCTATCCAGAGTCATCCTCTGCCAAAGACGCAGCAATCTTCTCGCGGGCCTCCTCGATTAACGGCGCTACCTGCTCCATCGTATAGGTGCGCTGCTCGAAGGTCCGCCTCTCCAGCGTTTCCAGGAATCCCTTGAAGTCCTCAAAATACGATCCGTAAATGTGGAACGAATCAGCGATGTGATTATACTGACCGACCTGAATGGGTCGTTCCATTCTATCAGACAACTGTTCAGCCAAAAGTTTCTGCAACTCCGTGAAGACATACATATTCATAAAGGCTGCCTTGAAGGCATCATTGCTACGGATATGAGCTGACATCACCAGTTGGTCATCGAAGACGCGGCACCAGATGCGCTGCAAACATGGGGGATGCTCGCTACGGTTGTCCATGGCCGGCTTCCACAGAATTGCCTGAGCGCGGCGCGTATGCGGGGCCTGCGCCAGCTTGTCAACGATTAGGTCAAGCTGGTTGATAGGCTCATCTAATGAGGATGAGCGATACGCGGCCAGCCGCTCGTGGTAAGTATACGACCACTTACCATGCTCGGGGTCAATCCAATCGTCATGAATGCCGTCAACGACTTCCTGGCGATAGACCTCCAGATCGTAGATTCCCCCCGGCAAAGCCCGATGAATGCGCGGCTCAGCAAAGGGATCGGCAACAGATAGCACCAGCGTGGCATCACGGCTGGGTGGATCATCGGGCTTATCATACTGGGTGGCGATGCGCGCTCCTTGCTCCCAGGTCGCAACTACAGCCCGCTCCCAGCCTTCAGCTAAGTTGGCGGCCTGTATGTAAATAACCGGTAGGGTGAGGCCCTTTGGCATCCGTAAATCCTCTCCAAGCACAACTCTGGTCGCGTCCATCGCTATGGCTCACCGGAGACTGAGCCGGTACGCCAGACTACGTGACTAATTATTCTCTATAACTACAGCCTATCCTTCCCCGACCTACCGACGCTGGTAGGTGAGCCATATCGTCTCAGCAACCTGTTACCAATTCGGCGAACGGTCACAGCTAAAGTGCTATCGCTTGACCGTAACCAGCAGATTGCGTAGAATCTAACTGAGTGTGTGTCTTACCATTAGCGAACTTAACGATCAGAGGCGAGTTTAACGTGCATAACAACGCTACGCAGATAATAATGATAGGCGACGGGATGGGTGGGCGACCGGTGCCGAGTCTGGACGGCCAGACCTGCCTGGAAGCTGGTGACTACCCAGCTCTGGATGAAGTCGCTCGGGGCGGTGAATGTGGATACACCGACCCCATTCGGCCCGGTCAGGCAGTTGGTAGCGACACCGGACATATGGTCATTCTCGGCTACGATCCCGTTGAGTATTACACGGGCCGAGGGCCGTTTGAAGCCAAAGGTGTCGGCATTGACGTCCAGCCCGGCGATGTGGCCTTCCGCTGCAATTTCTCTACCGTCGAGAATGGCATTATCAAGGACCGTCGCGCCGGCCGTATTACCGAGGGGACTCACCAGCTAGCAGCAGCCGCTAACCAAGCCTTCAGCGATGGTATAGACGGCGTGGAGGTGATTTTCAAGGAGTCGGTGGCGCATCGGGCAGCCCTGGTCCTGAGAGGCGAGGGGCTTGACCCGCGCATCACGGACGTAGACCCCCACGAGACGGGTGGCAAGGTACCCAAGTGCCAGCCCACTGCCGAGGCCTCTAATGACCCGGCGGCGCAGAAAACCGCCGCGATAATCAACGAATTCGTCCAGGGCGTTCAGGAGGTCTTTGAAAATCACGAGGTCAACCAGCAGCGCCGTGCTGCGGGACTACCCCCCGCCAATATAGTTTTGCCCCGGGGAGCCGGCACCGCGCCTCACCTGATGCCCTTCCCCGAGCAATACGGCCTGAGTAGTGCTATGATAGTGGAAGTGGACCTGGTCCGGGGTCTGGGGCTGTACCTCAATATGGACGTCATTAACGTGCCGGAAGCCACTGGAGGAATGGACACCGACGAGATGGCAATGGCTCAGGCAGTAGTCGAAGCTGCCGCCAGCCATGATTTTGTCCTATGCAATATCAAGTCTCCGGGTGTGGGTGGGCCTGACGGCAACGCCGAGCAGCAGATGGCGGCTATTGCCAAAGTGGATCGCGCCGTCGGCCATCTTCTGGAGACCTTTGACTGGGATAGCACCGTCTTGATGGTTACTGCTGATCACTGCACACCAGTCACGGTGATGGATCATAGCGGCGATGCCATCCCGGCGGCTTTCTACGGGCACGGCGTGCGTCCCGATGGGGTGCAGAGCTTCGGGGAGCGGCCCTTCGCTGCGGGCAGCGTCCACCGAATCCACGGCCTGGACATAATGTACATTATGGGCAACTACGCCGGCACCCTGCCAAAGTTTGGCGCCTAATGAATCGCATAGCCATCTGCAGCCTGCTTTGTGCTCTAATTGTAGCTGCCCGGCCAAGTCCAAGCTGGGCAGCACAGGAAGAGCTGCGCATTCGGGTGGAGAACCGCCCGGACGGCGCTATCGCTGTCAGCCGCGATGCAGGCGGAAGCTGGCTACAAATCGGCCAGGTGACTTCACCGGCCAATGCCGTCAACCAACACAGTTACAATGCCAGCCGGTGGGTGCCCGACAGCACTGTTACCGCCACCGCGGTCAACGCCATTCACATCAAGGTGGCCACCGCAGCAGAAACCGGCTACGGCATCACCTTCAGCCTGGTGCCAGCCGGCGAAGTAGTGGGCGCGGCAACGCGCAAGTATTCAAGTGTGATCGTAACCGATATGCCGCCCGGAACAGGGCTATTCGGTGGCCTGGGCCCGCATGTAGGCTCTCCGGTCTATATTGAGGGCGCAGGCGGCAAGCTAGGTAAGCTGGCTGGCGATTATCATCCGACAGTTGGCGATGTACTCATAATTGTTCGTCAGCCGCCGCCACGGCATTTGAAGTATATTGATTTTGCCAATGAATTCGGCGGCGACATCACCGTCACTTACGCTGATGGTAGCTGCGAGGTTATCGGGCTGGTGATGCGGCCGGTGTGCGGGATTGGGCGGTTTGAGGGTACCAGATATGCGGCAGCGGG
>JALGTD010000048.1 GCA_029821515.1 Candidatus Zipacnadia bacterium
CCCAGGTCCTGCAGCACCAGGGACTTGAGAATATCGTTCATCTGCTCGGTCCGGCAGGACAACATCATTGTGGCATTCCCGTCCACCTCACCCCTGTGCTGAAAATAGCCGACCCCGGTGGAAAACAACACGACACGGCTGACAGGTAGCTCGGCAGCACTGGCGGCGGTTGCCACCAGCATCAGAGCCACGACGACGACCAGAGATCGTGCTTTCATCTTTCTGCCTCCTTCTTACTCGGATTACAGTAGATGGTTGTCCATCTTAGCATGGTGGTTCTCGCAGCAGTACTCATATTGTGCCATCGCCCCACCTAATCCTCCGGAGGCGCCGTGACCTCCAACAGCACCGCGACACCCTTCGGGCGGGCTCCACCGTCAAGCACGCGGAGAGTCGGCGCCGACTGTGCCGGGATGCCCGAAGGCATACCACCGGGCGTCATCTCTGGGCCTGCCAGCGCCGGTTCGCCTGCCCGCAAATGGGTTGCCGTCCACGGAATAGTCTCACCTTCGGCATACGCGGTGCCCTGGCCGGTGCCATTAGGACTCAGCTTTCCGGTCACTATCGCTACGGTTTCGCCATCAACAGTGCCCTGGCAGCTTAACCGTCCTGACGGATCAATAGACCCGGAGAGGGAAACACCGCCACCCTCACCCAGGACAGTGCCATCCCGTTGAATGATCACCGCGCCGGTCCCCGGCTCGGACATCATCCCCCACTCCCCAACCGCCCAGTCCGGGGCACCGCCGGGCCACATCATCTCGGACCGCGGTTGCCAGACCAGGAGTGTCTTCTGACCTTTGGTGAGCGGCGCGGTAGCCGTGACGATTGCCTTGATGAGCGTGGGCCGGCCCACAAAGGCGCGAATCGTCTCGTCGTACTTACCGCCGCTCAGGGTCTTGTTGGCGAATTCCACCTGCACCGTCAGTTCATCAGGCCCGCCGGTAGGCTGCACCGACACCATGTAGCCCTCCTTGTCCACCAGCTCAATGCGTCGGTACAAGTCTGGCTCGACCTGCTCCAGATAGTACTGCGGGCGGCCCGCCGGCCAGGGAAAATCGAAGGACTGTTCCTCACCGACTTTCACGGCTTTACTCTGGATCGCCAAGGCCATTCCCTTTCCCGCGAGCGAAGGCGGGGGAATACCCCCGACGTTTAGATACGGCGTTGAGAACAGGGTCCAGCGTATGGTTTCCCAGTCCGGGCCGAGAATGGTGGTCAGCCCGGCGGCAGAATCGTAGGTCACCTGCTGACCTGGAAGTTGAGTCTCAACGAGCTGGCCAGAAACCACTTGCGCCAACTGGCTGGGAGTGGGTGCTACCCCGCCGGGAAAAATGGGTCCACCCAGCAGAGCCACCGTGATGCTGATAGCGGCGACAGCTTGCATAGTAAATCACCTCTGATGCCAGACTATTATTTGTGCTCCAGAGCTACACCCTGACATATACGGTATACACATACGTCAACGTCTTCTCCTCACCCGCACCCAGCTTGACATCCCACTTGATCTGCGAGGCGGGGTTGATACCGAAGCTCTCCTCACCCAGCTTGGCGAAGTCGGCGCTGTCAGTCGCCTCGCTGACCTCGCCCTCGATGCGCCGCGTGGCGATGAGCCGGACCTCTTCCTGCTTGTGATTGGTGATCTTGATCTCTCCGGTCACTGTCACCAGGTCGTAGTCCCACCCGGAAACATGATACGCCTTTTGCTGCCGAGCGGTCTCGTTATCGGCCCTGCGGACGCCAATATCAGGCGCGATCGTGGTGCGCACGTCCACCTGGGCGCCGATTGCCGTGTAGGTGAGCATGCTCTGGGCAATTGGCCGCCAGCCTTTGACCGTCATCACCGCGCCGGTCGTCCAGGGCTGCTCGGTCTCATTCTTGATGCGCAGCGCGTGCCAGGCTTTGGGCCGGGCCAGCTCGCGGGCCAGCGCTTCAGCCTCGTCATCGCGGCTGCTCCCACGCTCGCGGGTGTACTGCGCCGAGTAGCGCCGGTGCGCCGTGCCCGGCTCGTCGGTCATATTCAGCAGGTAGACATCCTCGTACTCGACCGCTTCGTCGAAGATGCCTACCGATGCCCGGCCGCCCTTGGCCAGCGTCATCTCCGGCACATGGTAGAAGAACAGCTCATCTGCGCCCAGACCCGCGACCTGCGGCACGGGCACCGCTTCCTCGGTTGCCATTCCCGGCATCGCCCCCCCATAGCCACCATAGACAGCCACCTGCGACATGCGTATGTTGCTGTAAATGTCCGCCTGCCGACGCTGCCACTCAGCGAAATACCCCGACAGCCCGGTCCAGGCCAGTTGCAGAGACAGCGGGGAGATCTCCTCCTGCTGGATGAAGTGGGGCACGCCGACCACCAGGTGCAGATTGCTGTTGTCCAGCTCGACTGCGTCGTTTACCACCGTTGCCTGCAACCGCAGACGCGCTAGGCCCTTCTGCCCTTCCGCCAATTCCAACCGATACGACGGCACCCACTGCAGGCCCTTCGCCATATACGCCATGCCCACATGCGACCTGCCGACCACCGTCTTGCCGCCCTTGACCAGCCGCGCGGAGAGCACCTGCTGCGGGCGGATGACGGTGACAGTCTGTGCTGGCTGTTCGTCGAACACTACCCGCTGCACCATTCCCTTGGGGATATACACGTACTCGCCGTTGGACTTCAGTAGCACATGCGAGACTTGCTTGCGCCCGGGATGTTGGCGTGGGGGCACCGCCGCCCAAATCGTGTCGTCATCGCCGCCTCGCTCGGAGCGCCCCTCAGCCGCCAGTGGAGCAGCCAGCACTCCACTCCAACTCATCTCTTCGGGCCCATAGATCCTCACTTTTCTGCCCAGATTAGCCAGAATCAGGTCGTCCAGGTTCGCGACCTCCTCCGGCTCGGCCAGGTCTTTGACCTCGGCCACGGAGCGATCCACCGTGACCCCCTCGTCGGGACTATACAGCCACAGCGTGCCCAGACTGGCCTGCGGGACCTTGTCAAAGGTCACCCAGCCTGCGGTGGGCTGGCCCCGCCCTTCGGCCATCACGAACCCGTACCCGTGCTTGAACACCGCCACGTCAATCACTCGCACCGACGTCTTCTCCGTCTCCGCGGCCCCGGCGCCTGCCGCGCACGTCAACGCCAGGACCAATCCGACCATCATCACTAGTGACAATTTGCGCATCGTCTTCGCCTCCCTTAAGGGAAATTGCACAACACCTTGGGCCACAGCCGCAAGGTTGAGCGCGAACGGAGCGCTGTGTTCATGTGAAGTCAGTGCCACCGACATGATCTTCTCCTCCTTATGGTATTATGTTACTCAGAAACTGGCGGGACCCAGCGCCAGAGCAATCTCGGTGTCGCCGAACTCCATGATAGCCGAGTCCGGCTGCTCCCCGTGGTCTTCCGAGGGGGACAGATCTTCCGATTCACCCCCATCAAGGAACCTCGCTGGTCGGACTGCTTGTCTAATCTGCGCCGGGGATGGAATTGGTTTCGCGGCCACTCGGACGACGATCTCGTCGCATTTGGCCAGCCCCACGATCAGCTCCTCGCCGCCATATCCGCCATAGTGCGCCACCGCCTCCTCCATCGGGTCCATCACCTGCGACATTCGGGCGCGGGCATTGGCATCTCTCTCCCGATACACGATGCGTTCTTTGACCACGGGCACGCGCTTGATTACCACACGCTCCTTGATTACCGGCACCTCCACCTCGACGATTTTCTCGTGCACCTCGGGGACTTTAACGATCAGCTCGCGCGGCCAGACCGTCCGCCCCGCGTACAGGCCAGTCGCAAAGATCGCGATGAGCAGCGCCGCCGCTGCGGCCCAGCCCAGGCGGGAAAGGCCAGGCAGCACACGCGGCCGCTGCCTTTCAATCATCCGCAACGCCCCCACCGTGGCTCGTTCCAGCCGCTCGGCAGGCGGTTCGCATCGGGCTATACTCGCCACCGCGCCTTCGAGGCGTTGCAGCGCCTGCCACTCAAGCCGGCACCGTGGGCACTGGGCAATATGTTGGTCCAATTCAGCGTGGTCCGTGCGGGTGCCATCCGCCATTTCTTGCATCAATCTTCGGGCTTGCTTACAGTTCACTGTTTTAATCCTCCTCCAGGTAGTCGGAGAGTAGTCCCCTGAGCTTCTGCCGCGCGCGGTGCAGGTGCGTCTTCACTGTCCCCACCGTGCAGCCCATCATTGCGGCAGTCTCCGCCAGATTCATCTCTGCGAGCGAGAACAGCATTATCGCAGTCCGCTGTTTGGCAGGCAGCTTGCTCACGGCCTGACTGACGGCCGCCTGCAAGTCACTGGCAATGGCGCACTCTTCAGGATTCGCTTCGTGACTGAGAGCGACGTCACGTCTTGTGCCCCTCGCTATGCGTCCCTGCCGACGCAGTGCTGAGATGGCACAGTTGACACCGATTCGCTTAAGCCATGGGGCGAACGGCCGGCGGGAGTCAAAGCGTCGGATGGTCTGATAGGCGTGCAGGAAGGTCTCTTGCACAATGTCCTCCGCTTGGTCATGGTTGCCGGCCACTGCATAAACCACCCGATAGACAGCCTCGCGATGTCTGCGCACCAGCTCTTCATAGGCAGCAATATCGTTCCTCTGGCAGTGTGCTACAAGTTCGCTGTCGGCAGCAAACATATTGGCAGTTTCGCCCTTGGAAGTGTGCTTAGTCACTAGATATACGCTTCTGGGCCCGCTTAGGTTGACAAGCAGGAGGTAGATTGTCCTGCACCGCGAAAGATAATACGTATCCTGTTGGTATGCTACTGTCATCGGGGACTTAGGTCAATCATCTTCAGCAAAGGACGGCTGACATGAGTGGTGTCAATGACGATAGTCTTGCGCGGAGTTTGCTCGAATCCGGCATCATCAGTCAGGGGCAGCTTGAGGAGGTTCGGCGGAAGGCTGAAGAAAGTGGGATAGGGCTGATTAGTGTTCTGCTGGAGAAGGGCTACGCCTCAGCGGCGGACCTGGCGGCGGCTGCGCAAGGCAGTGACGAAGACGCTCCCGCCCAGACGGAGGAAAGCCAGGCAGTACAGCCTACTATCAGCCATGCAGGGGGATCACCAGAAAAAACCGGTACTGGCCCGGCGGATTTGTCGGCATATGATGTCGAGAGCGCAGCCATCCGTGCCATTCCGCGGGCGATCGCCAAGGAGTACACAGTCTTGCCCCTGCAGATCAGTCAGGAGCGTATTCTGGTGGCGATGGCCGACGAGACCAATGTATTGGCCATTGACGCCATCCGCTCGCGGACGGGGCGGAAGGTAGAGCCGGTCGAGATTCCTGCCCAACAGATTCAGGAAGCCATCGACCAGTACTACACCCGCCAGGCCCGCGCATCCATCCAGGTCAGCCAACAGGCTAAGGACCTCTCCGCAGCGGTAAGTGGCACCGAGGCAGTAAGCGGCATTGACACTGAGCTGATCCAGATGCTCGATGCTGGGCCGGTGGTGCGCATCGTGGAGACTATTATCCAGGATGCCGCCCGGATGCATGCCTCGGACATCCACATCGAGCCGCGCGCTGACCACGTGCAGGTCCGCTGCCGTGTTGACGGCCAACTGTCCACCATCACCAAACTGCCCAAGGATATGCAACGCGCAGTCCTGTCGCGCATTAAGCTGCTGGCAGACGAGGATATTGCCGAGACTCGCTTCCCACAGGGCGGGCGGTTTGATGCCATGGTCGAAAATCGGCCCGTGGACCTGCGCGTCTCCACCATGCCCACCTACTGGGGCGAGAAGGCAGTCCTGCGGCTGCTGGACAAAAGCCGTGTTTTTGTCTCACTAGGCGAGCTGGGCTTTCTGCCCCAGATGCAGAAAGAATTCGAGGAACTGGTCACCCGTCCCCAGGGGATGATTCTGGTAACTGGTCCTACCGGAAGTGGCAAGAGTACCACGTTGTACGCCGCACTGCATACGATCAACGAGGACCGCATTAATATATCCACGGTCGAAGATCCTATAGAGTATGAGGTGCAAGGCCTAAACCAGACCCAGGTCCACCCCGCTATTGGCCTGGATTTCGCCGAGTTTCTGCGACACATTCTCCGCCAGGACCCTGATGTGATACTGATCGGCGAGATTCGCGACCTGGAGACGGCCCAGATGGCCTTCCGCGCGGCACTGACCGGTCACCTGGTGCTCAGCACTCTCCACACCAACGACGCCCCCAGTGCGCCCACCCGTCTGATGGACATTGGCGTAGCTCCCTATATAATTGGTTCGTCAATTTTGGGGGTATTGGCTCAGCGGCTGGTTCGGCGCATCTGCCCGAATTGTCGTGAGCAGTACCAGCCTAGCTCCCAGGAACTGGAGCGATTGAACATGAGCGAGGAACAAGCCGAGAAAATTCGCTTCCACGTAGGTCGGGGCTGCCGCCACTGCCGCAATACTGGCTACTCCGGACGCGTGGCGGTCTATGAACTGATGAAGATGAACGATGAGCTGCGTGGTGCGCTAAGCCGCGGAGAAAATGCCTCGGTACTGCGGCGCATTGCCGTCAAAAGTGGAATGAAGACGCTGCGCTACGATGCTCTGACCAAGGTCCACCAGGGCATAACATCGGCGCAGGAGGTCATCAATGTTATGTTCACTCCGGAATTGATGTGACCGGATGTGGACAGTGCAAAGGTCCTCTCCTGGAACGATCGTCGGACTTAGACAGTCAGAATGGATGGCCGAACCTAATGGGGATAGGAGATAACCCCTAAAGGACAAACCCGCCATAATGGTGCCTATGGTTTCAATATGGTGAAGTATTTGTTGCGGCCGGACTGCGAAGACAAACTATAGTACATCCATTGGCACCCTACCCACATTGCCTCGCTAAGTGGCAAAAACCAATCAAACCTAAAGGAGAAGATGCAGGAGTGCTTATGAGATCCAGGCTATCTTTGACGCTCGTAGTAGTGGTGGGAATACTCCCATTGGTTACAGAGCAGGCCAGGGGAGAGAACGATCTGACCGAAGATCTGGCCCTTACCCTGACGAGCATCGGCTGTAT
The DNA here is from genome assembly GCA_029821515.1 of Candidatus Zipacnadia bacterium. Lineage (GTDB taxonomy): Bacteria > Armatimonadota > Zipacnadia > Zipacnadales > Zipacnadaceae > JALGTD01. Next base: position 7,003 of record JALGTD010000048.1, read on the forward strand.
AGTACCACCGGTGACCGCCGGAACTTTAACACTGACGGGTAACGAACAGCAGCGAGAAACTGGCCACCGGACATTAAGTGCTCTATTGGCTATCACTCTGCTCACTAAGGGGCTTAAAGAGATGATTGATTCCCCTCGGCCCGGCAATCCCAACAGTCACGACGGTTTTCCTAGTGGTCACGCCAGCATCAGCTTTGCCTTTGCCCGGGTGATCACCGCTGAACACAACCAATGGGAACTGCCCGCCTACCTGTGGGCGACGGGAGTGTCCTGGTCACGTCTGGAGCGTAATCAACACACCTTCGGCCAGGTGGCAGCAGGAGCAGCGCTCGGTTGGTGTATCGCAGATTGGTCTATCGCCAGTAATGGAGGCATCTTGGGGCGGCTGTTTGCAAAGGGAGCAGGACCAGTTAAGCTGCATTCTACGGCGTGGCCCCAGACTCCAGGTATGACATTCTGGGCCCACGAATGGTGACCTGGCCGATACGGGCTGCGTTGAGTTGCCTTCGCCCGCTACTTCCGTTCACTGTTGTAGCGTGATGATGGCTATCAGCCATTCGTAGCACTTGAGCATACTGGGGATGCGCAGCAGTTCTTCGGGGGTATGGGGCTTGTGGGCGCCGGTGGCGATGATAACGCTGGGGATGCCGTGTTCGTTGAATATGTTGGCATCGCTGCCCCCGCCACCCTTATGCAGACTCGGCTGCAGACCAACCTGCTGGGCAGCAGCAATGCCTCGCTGGACGACCGCGTCATCGGGGCCTAGCGCAAAACCGTTGTAGCTGCGCTCGGTGGTGATTTCCGCCTCAGCCCCGGCGTCGGCAGCGGCTTCTTCTACCTTCTGGCGCATGTGCCGGGTCTGGCGGGCGAGCTTTTCTTCCTGGTGACTGCGGGCCTCACCATTAAAAGTAGTGACTTCCGGCACTATGTTTGTTGCGCTACCGCCCCGGATAGTGCCGATGTTAGCGGTTGACTCCTCGTCGAGTCGTCCAAGCTTCATCTCGGATATAGCCCGGGCGGCGATCTGGATGGCATTGATCCCTGCCTCCGGCTCGACTCCAGCGTGGGCGGCCTTGCCCCGAACTTCAAAGCTGATCTTGTCAGCGTAGGGTGCCTGGGTGGTCATCTGCCCAGGAGTTACGCCCCCGTCCAGGACATACGCCATCTGCGGCAGCGGCTGGAGCATCTCATAGTCGAGATGCTGCGCCCCCACCAATTCGATTTCTTCGGCCACGGTGAAGACTACCACCAGTTCGCCGTGAGGCAGGTCCTGGTCGTGCAATGCTTGCAATGCAGCCAGAATGAGAGTGATTCCCGCTTTGGCATCGGCCCCCAAGATAGTATTGCTGGCGCTGTGAATCTCGTCATCTTCTACGATTGGCTGGATACCAGTATCGTCGCCCACAGTGTCTATGTGCGTGTTGAGCATTATCACTGGAAAGCCGTCAGCAGTAGCCGGGATTCGGCAGATAAGATTGCCGCAATCTCCCCCAATGTACGGGCCGGCACCGTCATCAGTGGTATCCAGGCAGAGACCAGCCAGTTTGTCCTTAATGACGCTGGCGAAGGCAGCTTCGTGCTTCGAGAGGCTATCAATCTGCACCAGCTCACAGAAGAGGCTGACAAGTGTATCGCGGCTCATAGGGTGTCTGACTCCCTTTCTGCCTGGGTCAGTCTTGTGGATAGTTTAGAGCACGGGCAGATATTGCTTCAGTTCCCAGTCGGTGACCTGCACC
>JALGTD010000049.1 GCA_029821515.1 Candidatus Zipacnadia bacterium
AACTGGCCCTTTCCAAGCACTGCACCGCTTGCGTCGCAAATCTCCTTATTTACCATATAGGGGAATTCGTAGGTGTTCTGAATCACTAACACGACAGCCTTGCCGAAGTCCGTATCCACTGGCATTTTCTCAAACTTGATGCGCGGATCGACGCGTTCGTTGACGATTCGCTGCAGCGTAGCATCATCTATACCTATGGACCGTGCCTTGCTATTCACCTCCCCCGTCTTGGCGTTGAGCACGAGCAGGCGGGTGGACGGGTTGGCAGGATCCGCATTGGCCAGCGAGATCACATCTCTAATGAACTCAGCCTGTGCGGCCTTGTTGGCGCTGGAGACATCAATATCCCACTTCAGCTCACCAACGAATCCTTCTGCACCGGTCCTAATCAATGCCGAGACTCTTGGTCCGAGGTCCTCATTCTTCATCATTGCTGCTCTCCTCCTACAACTCCCCCGGGCCGCAGATATTGCCCGCAATGGCGGAGGCGGCGGCGACGGCCGGGCTGGCCAGGTAGACTTCGCTTTCGTGGTGGCCCATGCGCCCGACGAAGTTACGGTTGGTAGTGGCGATCGCCCGCTCGCCGGCGGCCAGAATACCCATGTGCCCACCCAGGCACGGCCCACAGGTCGGGGTGCTCACCAGGCAGCCCGCCTCCAGGAAGGTTTCCACCAGGCCCTCACGGGTCGCGGCCAGGTGAATCTGCTGGCTACCGGGGATGATAATACAGCGCACGCCGTCGGCTACCTGGCGGCCCTCCAGGATCTGTGCGGCAATGCGGAGGTCCTCCAGCCGCCCGTTGGTGCAAGCGCCGATTACGGCCTGGTCAATCGTTATCTCCCCGACTTCAGATATACCACAGGTATTTTCGGGCAGATGCGGAAAGGCCACCTGCGGTTCAATATTGCCCGCATCCCACTCGTAGACCCGGGCATATTCGGCATCCTCGTCACTGCTGAACACCTGGAAGTCTCGCGCAGCGCGGGGCTTGACCCAGTCCAACGTGATATCGTCCGGCACGATGATGCCATTCTTGGCGCCGGCTTCAATTGCCATATTGCAGATAGTGAAGCGGCCGGCCATATCCATCTGCTCAATCACCGGCCCGGCGAACTCCATCGCCATATAGCGGGCACCGTCCACGCCGATCTGGCCGATGGTGTACAGAATCAGGTCCTTGCCGCTGACCCACTCGTTAAGCTGACCAGTGAAGACAAACTTCAAGCTAGCCGGAACCCGGAACCAGCATTCTCCGGTGGCAAAGCCCGCCGCCGCGTCGGTGGAGCCGACGCCAGTGGCAAACGCGCCCAAAGCCCCGTAGGTGCAGGTGTGCGAATCAGCACCAATAACCACTTCACCAGGCAAAACGAGGCCCTTGTCGGGTAGTATGATATGCTCAATTCCACCGGTCTGCGCCTCATAGAAGTGGGTTAGACCCTGACTGCGGGCAAAATCGCGCAGTAGCTTGACCTGCATCGCCGACTTGATATCCTTGTTGGGGGTGAAATGGTCGGCAACCAGCACGACCTTCTCCACGTCAAAGACCTGCCCGGCACCCATTTTCTCAAACTCTTCAATAGCAATAGGCGCAGTAATATCGTTGGCCATAACCAGATCAAGCTTACAGGTGACAAACTCGCCGGGACGGACCTCATCACACCCCACCGCTCGTGCCAGGATTTTTTCTGTAATGGTCATAGTTCACCTCAAGTGAAGTTGCACATAGACGAGGGTACTTTACACCTAAGCTTACCTTAATCGGCGGAAGTGGTCAACGCAAGTGGCAACTCCGCCCGTGAGTTGATTTCCTGCTTTGGCTCTGGTACAGTAAGCGCAACATTGCCGGGACCGACTACTCACTCAGGCTTATCAACGCCGCAGTTTGGGGGATAAGTAATGCGTCCGATACAACTGGACGAAGCGACATATCGCGATAAGGTCTACGCCTGCTGGATGGGCAAGAACATCGGCGGGACGCTGGGGATGCCGTGGGAACTGGACAAAAACGCACACGATTTTACCTTCTACAACCCGATGCCCGACGAGGCCGAACCCAACGATGATCTGGACTTCCAGCTTGTTTGGCTGAAGATGCTCCAGGAGCGGGGCATATATCCATCTGTGGGTGATTTCGCCGACTACTGGCAGAAGCATCTGGGGCCGTATCCGTGGGATGAGTACGGCTACTGCCAGCGCAATCTGGATCTGGGGCTGCGGCCACCTATTTCCGGCTGCTTCCAGAACTGCTTCATTGATAATATGGGCGCGCCGATCCGCAGTGAGATCTGGGCATGCGTGGCGCCGGGCGATCCAGGTCTGGCTGCTTCGCTGGCCTGGCAGGACGCAGTGCTTGATCACGCCGGGGGCGAGGGGGTATATGGTGAGATGTTCTGGGCGGCCCTACAGAGCGCCGCTTTCTTCATCTCTGATCCTTCTACCCTCATCCAGATCGGCCTGTCTATGATCCCTGTTCACTCCCGCATTGCCCACGCCATCAATCATGCCGTGTGGTGCCATGCTAATGATCTGAAATGGGCCGAGGCCCGCCAGCAGACAGTTGACTGGTTCGGGCACACCCACCCCTGCCATGCACCCCAGAATCATGCCTTCACCATCATCGGCTGGTTGTACGGTGACGACTTTGGCGACCAGTTGTGTGCGGCAGTCAACTGTGGGTACGATACCGACTGCACCGGGGCGACGCTCGGAGCAACACTGGGCATAGTCGGCGGCAGCAGCTCCATACCTGAAAAGTGGCGCGAGCCGATTGGCGAAGATATCATTCTTCACAAGTTCACGCATAACCTCGATGCGCCTGAGACGATAAGTGAACTTACTGACCAGACTGTTGCCGTGGGCAAAGAACTGGTGGCCGCGCGCTCGGCGGTGGCCCAGATCGGCCCGGAGACTGCTATCCCGGAAGACCTATTGTCTGTCTTCAGCGATAACACTCAGGCACTGGCCGCCCTCCAACAGGACTCACAGTCGGCTATCGAGAGAGTGGGCGACTACGACATTGCCTTCCATTACGGCAGCGAACCGATCATGCATACGGGGACAGAGCACACCGTAGGCGTCTCAGTCCGCCGCAACCTGAAGCCAGTTGAAGCGCAAGTTGAGCTGGAGGTGCCGCGGGGTTGGACGGTGCAGCCAGCCGAGGATGCCTTCGGGCAAAAGCGATTCACCATTCGTGCCAACCATCTATCCGACGACAACTACGTCAATGTCACTGCGAAGGTGCCAAAGGGCAAGCTGAACGCCCAATACCTCTTCTTACCCCCCGAAGAGGTGGCCGGATATCCCTGTGGCGTGCTTGTTGATCGTTGTCCCAACTGCGGTGCCCGTATTGAGTATTGCATCTGCTCACGGTAACGCATCGGAGAAGGAACATAGCGTAGTGCCGGTATCTCCTGGCCCAACTTCGTGGAGTATTTGCGGCTGTTGGCCCAGCTCACTGGCTGGCTATGACCTCTGCACTTGATAGCCTGAGAATCTGGCGGGCCACGCGCTCGCGCTCAACCAGGACAACCTTGGGATCGTGTGTATAGTGAGTCAGGTCCGTGACTACCGAGTCAGCTACCATGCCGATCTGCTGCGATGTTCCCGTCTGATTGATTAGCTTCCGCAGCAGCAGGTAATACTCGTAGTCCTCGATACCATCGCGGATATTCTCCAGGCGGATCGTCGCCAGCGGGCCATTGGGGCCAGCACACATTATGCTGCCGTCGCCGTTATAGGTCCTGAAGCTGGCCGGATTCCAGTCCGTGCGCGGGCCTCCAGTAATCACTTTCTCATTCAGCGGCCAGCGGTTGACCGCGTAGTATAGGAACCCGCCAGGGCGGTACTTAGCGGTCATTGCGCCCATTAGCAGGCGGGCCTCGATGGCGGGATACTCGACGAACCAGTTAGCGTGCGGGTGCAGGGGGCCACAGCAGATGTACCACCAGATATCCCGCCCGGCGGTGCGGGCCTGGGCAATCTTCGGCGCGTTGCCGTCGAAGTGCGGGGTCAGCGGCACCCAGATGTCCACCGCCGCGCCGTTGTCCCGTTCCAGACCGAAGGTTGTATCGTACGCCGTGGTCATCACTTCGATATCAGGCCAGCGCTGTTTGATCTTTGCGGCGGTCTCGAAGACGACATCGAGCTGCCCCTTGGGACGCTCGTCGAAGCAGTAAATGTAGCATAAGTCGCGGACACCCGCCGCCTCGGCTATCGGCAGGTACTCTTCCACCCTCGCCATCTGCCGTTCAAAACGCTGCCAGTGAGCAGCGGCGTCGAAGTCCGGCTCGCGCGGGGCGTAGACGTAACCGAGATTGATCGCGTTCAGCCCCAGCGCCTTAAGCTCGCGCAGACGTTCGACATCCCACGACGGCGGACTACCGGCGTAGATACAACCTGGGTTCAGGTGGTATTCCTCCAGCATCCAGTTCTCGTACTTGCGCTGTATCTGGGCAGGATTCGCATCCGGATACAACTGCGCGGCGCCGCGCAGCGACAGAGCAGTGCGCAGGTGCGTGTGCTTGGGGATCGCGAAGTCCCAGACCTGTACCCGAAGCTGGACCGACTGCTCCTGACCGTCCGCCAGCGAAACTGTCAGCTTACCCGTGTAGTCTCCCGCTGGGGCATCCTCGGGGACGTGCACGGTCACCCACAGCGGCAGCACTTCATGTGCTGGCACGGCGTCAACCTCGGTCATAAAGTCCAGCAGCGGGTCGGGCCACCAGCCAGTGTGTGGGGTGTCATACGGCGACTCAGCGCAGTCCACGTACCCGACCAGGCGGACAGTCGCGGGCAGCACCACACCGTCGCCGTTACGCGGCTGCGAAAGCTCCCACTTGACGGCGCTTAGCGACTGGTAGAGTGGACGGACAATGATCTGGCAGCTTTCGTATTCGTTGCGGGCAGCCGCCATCCGATACTCGCGGGCTGGCGTTGAACTGAACCGGGCCGCCTCGAGGAAGACCTTGCGCATCGGGCTTTCGGTAGCCAGCACGAAGGGCACATTCCCGGCTGCGTAATGCGGAGCCAGGGTGATCGTATTCACCCGGCCCTGCAGACTGGCGTAGCGCGCTTCCAGCTTGTCAAGCCGCTGGCATAGCGCTTTGAGCACAGCGACGTCGCCAAGTGACTGGCTGACTTCCCCCGCCAGTGCTTGGGCGTCTTGGGCGAGGTCCTGGGTCCCGGCGCCGCCGAGGCGGCACTGCTCAGCGGCAATGCCCGAGACATTTGGTGTTAGCGCCCGGAACTCGTCCGCGAGGGCCGCTACCCGCTGGGCGAAGGCGGCCACATCACCGGGCAAGCTGATATTCACCCGGATGTTGTCCACCAGCACGCGGTAGGTCCGTTCCGGGCGGGTGGTGTAGATGTGCAATTCGCCCACGCTGGTGACATCAAGCCGCTGGCGGATCTCCTTGATTCGAATACTCAGCGTCTTAGCCGTCTGGGGTGGTAGGGCCATTCCCTGGGAGAAGCGGTTCTGACTGGTATCGCGCATATGCACCGTGACGCTGATTTCGAAGTCCTGTGGGTTGTAGAAATCGAGTTTCAACTCGCCGTAGATTGACAGGTCCTCGGTCACCCAGGCGCCGCCGCCACGGTTGGCGATCACCGCCGGCCACTGCTCTTGGCCTTCGGACCACTTGTGGTAGGTTATCTCAGCGGCGGATTGTCCGCTGGTTGACCACTCATTAGTCAAGGCGAAGTCGGTCAAATCCCGAACGTGCCAGCCAGCGAGTACGTCCGCGCTCTCGAAGTCGCACAGCACCTTGACTTCGGCTGGCTGCTCGCTAGCCTGCACCGCTCCCACAAACAGCATACTTGCCACTGCCACAATAGTGACTGGACGAGTCATGGCTACCTCCTGTACGACGTGATCGGGTAGGCGAAGTTCGTGACTACTCACTTCCGGTATTGTATTATACCCCCCCCGCGAAGATGTCAAGGGGGGCGAAACTTTTCAGTCGCCTAGTGACGATCGCCGGCCACTGCTGTTGGCCCTGTGCCCATTTGTGATAGGTTATTGCCGCCGACTGCTGCCCGTGGCTGGACCATTCGTCAGTAACAGCAAAATCGGTCAGCTCCCTGACCCGCCAGTCAGCAATGGAATTGGCAAATTCGAAATCAAAGAGTACCAAGGTACCGTCGTCCAACTGCTGAGCGCATACAGCAGCAGGCAGCAATAGCACAGCCAACGCTACGATCAGCGAGCGATTCGTTTTTGTCTCCCAAATTGCAAAAAGATGTCACCACCATTTGACGTAGCAGGAGCAGGTTTGTCTGCTAAGCTTTATGTTGCACTGCTCTGTCCTACCTTCGCTTGCGCCCCCGCGAGAAGACGAGCACTCCCAACAGCATAATCAGGCCTACCAGCAGCAGCACATTAGGCAGCGTCTCACCGGGCACGGCCTCGGTTTCAGTCGCATACCAGATAAAGCCAGCGCCCAGAGCGCATAAGGCGATCAACGCGGCCAACCAGATAAAGAGCCACTGAAAGACGCTGGCGACCGTCTCCAGGTCAAAAGCGCCCCCCTCGCGGCGACGGTGCGCGTCAACGGTTTCCTCCATGCGGCTTTCAAAATGATCGGCTAACAAATCGAATGTCCGATCCAGTTCCCCTTCCAACTCTCCCTGACGCACCATACTGATGAAAAAGGGCGAAAAACTCTGGGGGTAGCGGCTGAAGGCAGTGGCGAGGGTGCGGCCCATCTCCACATCCTCACGAACCGAGTCAACAACTTCGCGCATAAAGGCACTGTCGCTCTGTTCGCGAAGCGTGTCGAAGATGTCAAGGATATTGATCTCCGCGTGCATTAGACTACCGAACTGGCGACAGAAAACAGCCAATTGGGCATTAGTTATGTCGCTCTTCTCTTCTGGCATTAAACCTTCATCCCCCAACTTGCTGTCAACCATCGCAAGCGGCTTTCTGACTGTGCTGAGGCCGTCATCCGGCAGTATAGCAAGCTGAAGCGTTCAGTGTCAACTGAGAAGCCAGCAGGAATTCCTCCTCCGCCGGACTTCGTTATGCCTCTCACAATAATCCGGGGACAACCCAGTTGAGGTTGCCGGCACGGTTCCGGCAGTGTTATACTCACCTTAGGATGAGCAGATATTACTTCATAGACACAATGGGCTGCCAGATGAACGAGCGGGACTCGGAGACAGTGGCGGGTATTTTGGAGGAGCTTGGCTACCGGCCGACCGATGACCGCGACCAGGCTGATTTCATCGCGCTGAACACCTGTGCGGTACGGGCAAAGCCTATGCACAAGGTATTCTCCAAGCTGGGCGAACTGCGCCGTATCAAGCAGCAGCGCCCCAATATTATCATCGCAGTGCTGGGCTGTGTGGCCCAGGTGGCCCAGCAAGAAATTGCCCACCGCGCTCCTTATACGGATATTATCGTTGGCCCACGCAACTACTCCCGCCTAGCCCAGGCAATAACCGCTGTCCAAACAGGCGCCGACCTGATTACAGTGACCAATACCAGCGAGGTCATCCCGGAGGGCCTGCCAGTTGCGCGCACCACGGCGATTTCCGCGTATGTAAATGTGACCTACGGCTGCAACAACTTCTGCGCCTATTGCATAGTTCCGTACGCCCGCGGTCCGCAGCAGAGTCGCCCGGCAGCGCAGATCATCAGCGAGGTCGAGCAGGCCGTCGCTGCTGGTCACCACGAGATTACGCTGCTGGGGCAAAACGTTAATTCCTACGGTCAAGATCTGGATGATGACTGTGATTTTGCTGACTTGCTAGCCGAAGTTAATCGCGTCACGGGCCTAAAACGCATTCGCTTTACCACATCGCACCCCAAAGACCTGTCACCCAAGCTGCTCGACGCGATGGCCGGCCTGCCCAAGGTCTGCGAGCATCTTCACCTGCCCATCCAGTCCGGCGATGACCAGGTGCTGGAACGAATGGGCCGAGGCTATCCCTACGAGCACTATCGCAGGCTCATTGAAGCTGCACGCGAACGAATGCCCCAGATGAGTATAACTACTGACGTAATGGTGGGCTTTCCCGGGGAAACCGAGGCGCAGTTTCACAATACACTGGAGGCTTTTCGCGAAATCCGTTTTGACCAGGCTTTTATGTTCAAGTATAGCGATCGGCCCGGCACTCGTGCTGCACAGATGCCTGATAAAGTCCCGGAGAAGACCAAGCAGGTATGGCTGGAACAACTCATTGAATTGCAGAACGAGACCGCCCACCAGATCAATGAGCAACTGGTAGGAGAGACTTTTGAGGTCCTGGTGGAGGGGCCTGATCCCAAGTCGCCAGCGAAGGTCCGTGGCCGGACCTGCACGAATAAGATAATGATATTCCCCGGCGACGAGAAGCTGCAAGGGCGAATTGTGCCGGTTACAGCTCAGCAGGCCTTCTTATGGGGTTTTCTGGGCGAGATCACGTAAGCAGTATCAGCACAGAAAGATGGCAGACAACCGTTCCGCTGGAGAAGCAGCGTCTAGCTCCGCGGGCGGGGCCACCATACAGAAAACAGATACTTTTGGATGGCTAACGGCACAATAACGACAAATCGGAAGGCGCACTACGAATACTTCATCGAAGATTCCCTGGAAGCAGGAGTAGAGCTAAAGGGCGCGGAGGTGAAGTCGCTGCGCGCGTATAAGGTGAGCATCCAGGAGGCCTACGCCACGGTAGAGGGCGGACAGGTGTGGGTGTATAATATGCACATTGCTCCCTATGCGCCGGCCACCGACCAGAAG
>JALGTD010000050.1 GCA_029821515.1 Candidatus Zipacnadia bacterium
CACGCCTCCTGTCTGCGGTACGCCTGACGAATACGGATATGCCTGACGACTTCGTCCTTGTCAGCAAAGTATTTTCGGGACATCTGCCCCGCGGCTAGCTTCGGCTACAGTTCTTTGCCGATCGCCTGGGCCACCGCTCGCAGGTTGGTCATCAACCGGTGGAAGCTGGCCGGCGTCAGCGACTGGGGGCCGTCGGACAGGGCCTGGTCGGGATGCGGGTGCACCTCAATAATAAGCCCGTCGGCGCCGGCGGCAATCGCGGCCAGCGCCATCTGCGGGACCAGTTCGTGCGTCCCCATACTGTGGCTGGGATCGGCGATAACCGGCAGGTGCGTCTCAAGCTGTGCGGCGGCCATCCCGCCCAAATCGAGCGTGAAACGGGTCTGGGTCTCAAATGTGCGGATGCCCCGCTCGCACATTATTATCCGCAGGTTCCCCGCCGCCGCGATATACTCTGCTGCCCGCAGCCAGTCCTGGACCGTCGCCGCAAAGCCGCGCTTAAGCAGGACCGGCTTGTCGGTCTGGCCGACTGCGCGTAGTAGGTCGTAGTGCTGCATATTGCGCGCGCCGACCTGCAGCACATCGGCCTCCGCAAGCAGGTCTATCTGCTGGGTATTCATTACCTCGGTGACGATCGGCAGGCCCGTTTCCTCGCGCGCCGCGACCATCAGTTTGAGGCCTTCCGGCCCGAGGCCTTGGAAGGAGTACGGCGAGGTGCGGGGCTTGTACACTCCGCCGCGCAGCGCGCAAGCTCCGGCCGCCTTTACGGCGCGGGCGGCCTCCAGAATCTGCTCCTCCGACTCAACCGCGCAGGGGCCGGCGATCACCCCGACCTGGCCGCTGCCGAACTCCACCTCTCCCACCTTTACCCGCGTGGTCTGGGCCTGCGACTCGCGGCTGACCAGCTTATAAGGCTTGAGAATGGGGACGACGTGGTCCACACCGGAGAAGCGCGACAGTTGCTCGGCGATGCTCTCCTTTTCACCCTCGGGTGCGCCCACTGCGCCGATGAGCGTGCGCTCGACGCCCCGCGAGATATGCGAGTCATAGCCCCATTCTTTGAGCTTATCAGAAACTCGCTGAATATCTTCTTCTTGTGCTTGCGGTCCCATTACGATGATCATATTGTATGCTCAGTCCTCCGGACTATTTCACCTGTCAGCATCGTTACTCTTGGCCTCTACTATGGCGGATTCTTTCCACCACGGCATATACGCCGGCTGCGAGAATCGCCAGCGATAGCACACAATTCCCTTGCGCTGCCCTCGCCCATCCATTCCAGCAATGTGGTCAATGCGGTACCAATGCCCAGTGCTCCCGAGATAACCAGGATCACACCGATGGCCACTTGAACTGCGGGTCTTAGCTTATGAAAGCTTAGACCGGTTGAGCCGTCCTCGGCTCCTGCCGGATTGTGATTTGTGCCCCGCAAATCGATATACGTGCCTCCAGCCTCACTCAGTTCAACACATCCCGCAGCGCCTCGATGAACTTGCGATTCTGCTCCATTGTTCCTATCGTCACTCGAATATGGGTCGGTGTCCCGAAGATGTCGCCGGTGCGGACGGTAACGCCCCGGCGCATTAGCTCATCAAAGCACTTCCGTGAATCAATCCCCACATCCACGAAGATAAAGTTGGCCTGCGTCGGAACATAGCTCAGGCCCATCTGCTCAAATTGCTCATAGAGGTACTGTTTGCCATCCTGGACCAGTTGAAAACTGCGCTGGACCTGGTCAGGGTCTTCCAGGCTGGCCAGCGCCGCCACTTGCGAAATGCCGCTGACGTTAAACGGCTCGCGCACCTGCTTGAGTGGCATTACGCCCCTCGCGGACATAGTCCAGACAGTCGGGATAGTCGGGGTCGTCCACGTATTCGTAGTAGGCCTCGTCAAAGCCTACAATGACGTGGTCGGGAATAGCCTCCATAAACTCGCTCATTTGTTCGGCAGTTACGATCGTCCCGGTAGGATTGTACGGATTGCTGATCAAGATCAGCTTGGTCCTGTCGGTGATTGCCGCCGCCATTGCCTCCAGGTCGTGGGCGAAATCACGGTGGAGAATGGTCACCGCTCGTGCATCCATCAGCGCTGCCGTGATTGGATACATAGCGAACCAGGGGTCGGAGTAGATAATCTCCTCGCCGGGATTGACGAAGGCCAGCCCCATCATATGGATAATTTCGTCCGAGCCGCGCCCCACCAGGATCCCATCAGGGTCAACATCCAACTTGTCGGCCAGCGCCGCGGTCAAATCTCGGCAGAGTGGATCGGGATAGAAGTAGACATCACTTGCCGCCTGCTGCATGGCTTGAATAGCCTGTGGGCAGGGCCCCAGCGGATTTTCGTTAGAAGCCAGCTTGGTAACTTCGGATAGCCCCAGTTCTTCTTTGACCTCACGAGATGATTTGCCCGGGGAGTATGGGGTTATCTGTTTTATGCTGTTGCGAACCAGGTCAGATATATCAGACAAGGGCTTTTCCTCCAGTATAAGTTGTTCAGCAGCTATACTTTTAACATAAATCGCCGCTGCTGGCAACCGTTCGGAGATGTTTGGAGTTGCGGCGCGGGCGGTTTTTGGGTCAGTCTTCTGGTTGACTGTCGGTTGGATCCTCGTCCGCCAGGCGGGCGCGCCGGACGCTATCAATCCCAAACCGCTCCCGAACGGCGTCCAGTGCCCTGTCAACATCTGACTCGTCGGAGCCGGCTATCGACAGCAACTGGGGTTGCCCGCTCCTGTCGAGGTTGCTGACCGCTATGCCCAATAGCCTGATCTTACGGTTGGCCAGTCTGACCGCCTCCAGCAGTGCACAAGTCGATCTGTATATCTGCTGGTCGGAGTTGGTCGGCTGGGGCAAAGTAGTGCTGCGGGTAAGTGTGCGAAAGTCAGAGAAGCGCAGCTTGAGCGTGACGGTTTCGCCTTTGAGCTGATGGGTGCGCAGCCGATGTCCAACCTGCTCGGAGAGCTCCAGTAGTCGGGTGCGTAGAAACCGGGCGTCGGCGGTATCTTCAGGGAAGGTCTGCTCGTGACTGACTGATTTGCGCTCGCGGTCGGTTCGCACCACACTGTCATCCTGCCCACGAGCCAGCTTAGCGATCGTCTGTCCATGGGTGCCAAGCTGGGCCACTAGCTCGCTGGCTGGGCACTTCTGGATCTGGCCAATTGTGCTGAAGCCGAGACGGCGTAGCTTACGAGCGGTACTCTCCCCCACTCCCCATAGTGCTTCAACTGACAAAGGTGCGAGAAACCCCAGTACCTTTTCAGGTAGAACCTCGAGTAGGCCATCAGGCTTGGCCTGCTCGGAGGCGAGCTTAGCCACGAACTTGTTCGGCCCGATACCCACCGATGCCGTAAGATTGAATGTATCGCTGATGCGTCGGCGGATCTGTTCACCGATGCGGTGGGCACTGCCATGCAAACGAAGTGAGCCGGTCACGTCCAGAAATGCTTCATCTATCGATAGTTGCTCAACCTGGGGTGTGTACTCTTCAAGGAGTGCCATTATCTGGACAGAGAGGGAACGATACTTCTCGTGATTGGGAGTAATAAAGACCACATCAGGGCAGCGCCGCCGCGCCTCAGCACTGGGCATTGCTGAGTGTATGCCGTAGCGGCGTGCCTCATAAGAAGCTGCCGCCACCACGCCTCTGCCGTCAGGGGAACCTCCTACCACTACTGGCCTGCCCCGCAGGCTGGGATCGTCGCGCTGTTCCACCGCAGCGAAGAAGGCATCCATATCCATATGAATTATCTGACGCTTCCGGCACATTGGCACTCTCAGTGATTGGCAATTGTGATATTGGCGACTCATCCATAACAGCATTGGCGCAATAATTGCAGCCATCTGTCAATTGCTAGCGCCCAGCTTCTTCTTTGGAAGGTTTGTTGTTTGGCCTTTATAATAGTGGGTAGCCTATGTGTACTCAATACAACAATGCCCAACCGGTTGATTAGCTAATGCATATATGTTATAATGTGAAGCTAATACGATTTGGCGAGGAGGTTTTTGTGTTGTATGACCGGGCACATCCCAACGGCTTAGAGAGGCTAAAGACTGAGTTGCAAACGTTGGTCAGTTCGTGTACAACAGTGCAAGAACGGCGCATCGGCTACGGTAACCTGCGCTGTGAGTTCTCCGACTGGGATCGCGATGATGAGCAGGTTACCAATATCGCCGTCATCTATGAGACTCCCGGTGGCTCGACCTGCCAGATTAACGTACATTACGATCATCAGGCTGCGGAATTTAGTTTTCTCGACGAGCACTTGGACAACACGATTATCGCTGAAGGGCCCCAGGAAGCTCTGCAGATGGTCACACGTCATGTGCGTTCAATACCACAAAGGCGCTTGAAGCTACTAGAAGAGCAGATCGATTCCTGGATCGGCCAGGGTAAGACACGAGGCCAACTCTTCGGCGAACTTAATAAATTGCTGCAGGCTGAGTTTCTAGGCGGGCGTATCAGCACCACTGAGCTAAAAGAAGGCATTAAGTACGCTCTGGGCCACTTCTCTTCAGCAGATCAGGTTCTCCCGTAGTGATAAGTTGGTCGATCGCCTCGCCGTGAGATAGAGCAGGCACAGTGTGGGTTGCTGAGCTTGCTGCTTGAATCTGTGATCACCTATTGGTGACGGTAGGTACACACGTGTATTCTTTTCTCCACTCCAGCTAAATCACTTCTCGGCACGGGCTGATACCTGGTAGTGATTGGGTGACTGGTTAGCTGGCCTCTGGATTTGTCGTTAGGCCCCGATTTCGGCGGTGATGTAACTGGTCGTAAAGGCTTTGAATAAATAAAATAGAACATATGTTCAATCTATGCTCCCCTCAACTACTCCACTCCGAGTCCAATGCGGTCCTTTGGCAAGTCACCATATAGAGCATATTGATTACAGATAATCTCCTGGAGCGATGCTTTCGGCAATACGGTCGAGCTCCTCGAGGTCGCTGTAGCGGATAGCAATTGTCCCGCCGCCACTGGCTTTGGGGTGAATTGTCACCTCAGTGGCTAGCGTAACCTGGAGATATTCGGCTAAGGCGGTTATATGAGGATCAGCCGCCGGCTCCGGCTGGGGCTGAGGTTCTATGCTTTTTGCCGCTGCTTTGGCATCGGCAGGCGCCTGTCGTACCAGTTGCTCAGTAGCCCGGACCGAAAGCTCTTCGGTTACCACTGTCTCCCATACTTCGAAGAGCAACTCAGGATTATCTTCTAGCCCAAGCAGCGCGCGTCCGTGACCTTCGGTAATCGTGCCATCAGTCAGGGTGGCTAGAATTTCCTCAGGGAGCTGGAGCAAACGTAGTGTGTTGGTAATAGCTGAGCGACTCTTGCCGATATGCTCAGCAAGTTCTTCATGAGTGAAGTCAAAGTTGTCAATAAGCTGCTGGTAGGCGCGGGCTCTGTCCACGGCGTTGAGATCCTCGCGGTGGAGATTCTCGATCAGAGCCATCTCCAGTGCCTGGCTGTCATCAACTTCCTGGACAATACAGGGCACTGTTTCGAGCTCGGCTTGCATAGCGGCCCGCCAGCGGCGCTCACCCAGAATGATTTGGTAATCGTCACCGGCCGGGCGCACCATTATAGGCTGGAGTATCCCTTGCTGGCGAATTGACTGGGATAGCTCATTGAGCAGGTCCTTATCGTAGTCGTGGCGGGGCTGGAAGGGGTTAGGCTGCAGCCGATCCGGTATTACTTCTATGACGGCGCGGCTTTGGGCGAGTGCATTATGCGAAATCAGTTGGTTTAGACCACGTCCTAGGCTGGCTTTGCGCATGGGGGAATACCTCCTCGTAAAGACGCCAATAAGCCCGGCTGCCCGCACAGTGGCGGTCGTAGATGATAGCGGGCTGCCCATAAGAGGGCGCCTCGGCTAATTGGACGTTGCGTGGGATGACTGTCTCGTAAACACGGCCGGGAAATTTGTCGCGGACCTCTTGCTCAACTTCAGCAGCTAGATTAGTGCGAGCATCATACATCGTAAGTACGACGCCATTGATACGGAGGCTGGGGTTGAGCTGACTCTGCACAAGCTGAATAACCTGCAGAAGCTGGCTGAGGCCCTCCAGCGCGTAGTATTCGCACTGAACAGGTATGAGAATGTGCTGTGCAGCGGTAAGACTGTTCATTGTCAGCAGGCCCAGGGAAGGTGCTGTATCAATGATGATCAGATCGTAGCGTTCGTAGGCTTTTTGCAGGGCCTGGCGCAGGCGCATCTCGCGGGCAATGGCGCTGGCCAGCACCATGGAAGCGCCAGCCAGGTTGATAGTTGCCGGCACTAGTGAAAGGTGTGCGATGGAAGTGGGGGTGACTACTTCTGGGAATAGCTCCGCAGGATCTCCGCTGTCTACAGTGAGTAGATCATAGATGCACAAGTCTATAATGGAGCGATCAATGCCCAAACCGCTGGTAGCATTGCCTTGGGGGTCGGCATCAACGAGCAGGACGTCCAGGTCACTCAAGGCAGCGCAGGCAGCGAGGTTGAGGGCAGTGGTGGTCTTGCCCACGCCGCCCTTCTGGTTGACCACCGCGTAGGACAGAGCCATAGAACTACCTCCAGAATGCGTTATATCCTGCAGTTAATGGTAGCATATAGCTGTTCAGCCGGCGGTGCAGCGTTCGTACAGCGATACTACGAGATCTGGTACTCCGGTTTTAGTAGTGGCAATCTGCCGCAATGGGAGGTGCGGCTGGCGGAAACCCTGGTCGCTGGGCTGATGCCAGGCCACTATGTGGCCAGTTGGGTTTAATAGAGAGTATGCTAGCCGCAAAGCGTTCTCCGCCGCTGCCAGCGCACGAAAACAGACTATATCGTAGCGCGCGGGGGCACAGTTCGCTATCTGCGCGGCATCTCGCGGAAGGACATTGGCGTTGTCAATATCGAGATGTCGGACTGTTAATTCCAGGAAAGTAGCAATCTTGGTGCGGCGCTCGATCAAGTCCACTCGCCAATCAGGTTGTAGTATGGCCAGAGTCAGGCCCAGTGCTCCGGCTCCAGCTCCTAAATCTGCCATCTGCTTGATATTGCCAGGATCAATTAGGCTAGATAAGACCAGGGCCGGAGCCATGGCACGAGACAGCACAGTGGCTGCCTCGGAGTACTTAGAAACGCCCAGAGCCGGTGCTCGCTCAGCCAGCCAGCGGCTTAATCTGGCAATATTCTGCTGCTGGCTGGACGAAAGAGGCCACCCTTGACTGGCAGCATACTCGGCAAATTGTTTGGCACTGCTAATAGTAAATGGTTTCACGTGAAACAGCTCTCCCGGCTGTCGATTTGCCTTAGTGTGACGTTTCACATGAAACATTTCAGGCCCAACTATGTCTGATTGACACTATCATAGCACAAATCACTCATAAATGCAAGGCCCAGGCAGATAATTTTTGGGAAAAGGGAGATAAGTACAATAAACAGGTCTTATACTTACATAACCTTTGACAGAACTGCCCAGGCTTGCTAAATAGCTGGATATTTGAGCAGCACTGGTAATACAGGGGCATATAGTGACGGCCGCAGTATTGGGGAGGAGAATCATTGTCTACCAGGAATAACTGATTTGCTGCTTGAATCCAAATCAATGGTGTTGTGGAAGAATAGAATATCATAAACGGAGGTGCAAAGATGCCAAGACTTTTCGGGCGTGACTATTCGCGGGATGAACTGTTGCAGAAGGTGGGGAGCGTGGATCAACTTGGCGGAGTACGCCAGGTCGTCCTTGTCGAGGGCAAAGCAGCAGGGAGCCGCGCAGTCGAGTTCCGGACCGGAACGGGCCTGCGTTTTACAGCGCTGGCCGAGCGGGCGCTGGATATCTGCTGGGCGGACTATCGCGGTGCTTCGTTGTGCTGGCAGTCACCGTGTGGGGTTGTTCATCCGTCCTATTTTGAGCCAGAAGGTTTAGGGTGGCTGCGCAGCTTTGCTGGAGGACTCTTAGTTACCTGTGGCATGACGTGGTTTGGCGCGCCGCACGAAGACCCTGAAGGTGGGGTAGAGGCACACAGCGGCCTGGGTCTGCATGGTAGAGTCGCCCATATTCCGGCTGAGAATTTATATGTGGACGCGGCCTGGGAAGATGATGAATATATAATGTGGGCACAGGGGAAAATGCGGGAAGCAATGGTGTTTGGCCCCAATCTGGTGCTCGAACGCAAAGTGTCAACTCGCCTTGGGGAAAATCGAATCTGGATTGATGATAGTGTCAGAAATGAGGCCTTCGTTGAGCAGGAGCATATGTTGATGTATCACTGCAATCTGGGCTTCCCGGTGCTGGACGAAAAGGGGGAGTATCTGTTTGCTTCTGATGAAGTAATCCCGCGTACGGAGCTGGCTGGGGAATATGTAGACGAATCGAACCGGTTTGCTGCCCCTGATCCTCAGCAGGAGGAGCTGGTTTACTATCATCGCCTGCGTGGGCAGTCCGATGGTACCACTTATGTGGCTTTTGTAAATCGTGGGTTCAATGGCGGCGAGGGACTGGGCGTATACTTTAAGTTCAATCTCCAGCAGATGCCGTGGCTGTGCCAGTGGAAAATGCCGGGGGCTCAGACGTATGTAACGGGGATAGAGCCGGCCACTGGCCAGGGCGACGGCCGGCCCGGGGAGCGGGAAAGTGGGCGGATGATAACCATCGGACCGCAGCAGTCGCGGAGCTATAATTTGGAAATTGGAGTCCTGGCTGGCGAGCGGGAAATAGGCGAGATGGAGGACCTAATAGCCAGCTTGTGAGATGTCGACTGACTGGGATCGGAAAATGAGTGGGTTCCCGTGAGGGGACGATATAGAACATACGTACGATACCTGAGGCTCATTATATTGTATCGTCGTGTGTCAATGAGTGCTCTGCTAAAGGCATTAGTTTTCGCCATATACATCCATGGGTAAAGAATGATGGTTTGGGGGACAGGCACACTGTTATTGGAAAGGGCTAAGGAAGACGGGCGGTTGACAGGCAGGTGCTGATATGGTAGAATTACACTGCCTCCCGCAGTGGGAGGCTATCTTATTGAGGAGGTCAGATTTTATTGGCTACAGCATCGGAACGAGAGAAGTTAGAGGCTGAAGAACTGGAAGACCGCGTGATTCGCATTGATAGAACGCGTAAGACTGTAAAAGGTGGTCGCCTGTCCAGTGCACGGGTGGTGGTTGCTGTTGGCGACAACCGGGGACGAGTTGGCCTGGGCATTGGCAAGGCCCGCAATGTGCCGGAAGCGATTGCCAAGGGCATCCGTGCGGCCAAGAAGGATATGTTCCGCATTCCGCTGGACGGATATACTATTCCGCACGTGGTGCAGGCCAAGGTTGGTGGTGCAGTTATTCTGCTGAGGCCGGCCTCACGAGGTACCGGGATAATTGCTGGCGGGGCGGTCCGCCAGTTGATTGAGATTAGTGGTATTCGTGATGTGCTGACCAAGTCGCTGGGCAGCGGAAATGTTATGAACCGGGCGAAGGCCTGTTTCAAGGCGCTCTGTGAGTTACGGGATCCGCAGCAAGTTGCCCAGCGCCGTGGTATCACTGTGGAGGAGATGATAGGCCGGGACATTGTCGATCCCTATGCTTTGGCGGAGGAGACGGAAGAGATTGAGAAAGAAGCCGAGGCGGTAGAGGTCGAGCAAGAAGCAGAAGAAGCCGGTCAGGCAGAGGAAGAAGAAGCAACTGAGGAGGTAGTTACTACGGCTGTCGAGGCCCAACCTGAGCCAGAGGCCAAGGATGCAGAAGAAGTCGGAGAGGCTGAAGCAGAAGAAGAGGTGCCTACGGAAGGTGGCGAAGAGGTAGAAACTGAGGCTCAAGAGGAGACAGAGAGCCAGCCCGAGGAAGAGGCAGAAGTTGCGGCCGAAGAAGAGATGGAGCCGACAGACGAAGCTGAAGAAGCATCAGAGGACGAAGAATAGACCGACTGCGAGAATCCGCCGGTGCGTGCAAAAACGAGCAACTGACAAAGCCCGCTTGCGATTAAGACAAGCGGGCTTTTTGTGTGGTGTGGACTGCACGGCGCCGAACTGGCGGCCGGCAGTTGGCTGGTGTGAGCCTACGGCTCGATGTCGAAGTACACCCCATAGCGCTCAGCGACCACCCGGTACAGCGGCATGAACACCATGTTCTGGTCCGGGGCAGTGGTCAGGAACATCATCGTCTGGTGGGGCACCGGTGCCAGCCATTGGCTCGGGTCAGCCGGGTCGCCCTTGATCTTGATATCCTCGTGCGTGATATCCAAAGGGTACTCGCCGTAGGTCAGTCCAGCCATGACGTGCGGCCCGTACATCACGGCGATGCAGTTAGGGTCATCGTTGATTGGCTGGGAGTACAGGCTCATGGGTAGTCTCAGGTCCACGACGTCGCCATCCCGCCAGGTG
>JALGTD010000051.1 GCA_029821515.1 Candidatus Zipacnadia bacterium
CCGTTGACATTGTTCATCACAGTTGCAGTATTGCTGTTCGCATTTACCTCTGCTTCGGGTGTGGCAATCACCCCGTTCTTCGGCATTATCGGAGATACTATTCCGGCGGCCTGGCGAGGCAAGTTCTTTGGTATACGTTTTGTGTTGGGTGGCCTAGCCAGCCTGGGAGCCGGCCTCTATGTGAAACACGTCCTTAGCAAGGGAAGTGGATTTGCCTTTCCGGACAACTATGCTCATCTGGCTCTACTTGGTGCAATTACCGGTCTGCTGGGGTGGGGGGCATTCTGCTTTATGAGAGAGTCGTCCCACCCCAGCCGCAGTCGCCGGTTGCCACTGGGCAAGCAATTAGCCCGTGGGCCAAGGCTGTTTCGCCGCGATGCTAATTTCCGTCGTTTGGTGCGGGTACGCGCCTTTTTCGAGATTGCTCAGGCTCTGTGCCTACCCTTTATTGTGCCCTTTGCTCTGCAAGTCGGAGCCGTGGCCAAAGCGATAGTCGGACTGTTTCTGATAGCCCGAATGCTGAGCGTGTCGGGGGCCAGCATTCTGTGGAGCTACATCTCTGACAACATAGGCAACCGGTTGCTGTTGATGATCTCAGGCATTTGTGCCGTTGCCCTACCTGCGATGATTCTGTTGGCTCCTCGGATACCGCAAGCTCCGCTGTTGCCGAACAGCGATATTGATATGCGCGAGGGCTACTTCATGCTCGTCTTTGTGGTGGCCGGGCTCTTTCTCAGCAGCCAGTTTCTGGGCCAGAATAACTATCTGTTGGAAATAAGTGATGGCCGCACCAGGCCTACCTATCTGGGGTTCTATTTCAGCGTCCTGATACCATTGGCATGGATGCCTTTGGTAGGGTCGCTTGTAATTGGGAATGCCGGGCGTTACGATCTGGGGTTCGTACTGAGCCTGATTGCGGGCGTTGCGCTGCTGATCAACGCTGTCAAGCTCGGTGAGTCGAGGAACGATGAGTAAACAAAAGAATACCGCCAGGCGTATGGGTGTTCCAATCTCATACACCGGACGGCTGCCTCATTCCTCGGTTGGAGCCCGTACCTCAGACCCACAAAACCCCCGAGGATAAAGCTAAAATCCGTCTTTGCCAGTTATATAAACGTTTTGCAACCCGATAATGTTTCCTTTGCTATCCAACTCTTTGTCTATTGGTGTGGGGCGGGCTTTATTAACGCCGCATTCAAGAGGTTTCTTATTGGTGGCTGGGGAGCATTGGCGAGAGCTAGCCGGCAACAATCGGGACTCAATGCAGGTTGGCGCCTGTAGTTGTGCAGACGAGCTCGCCGTGCTTGACGCCATGGTGTGCGATGAGATGGTCAGCTAGGCTCCGGACCGTCTCGCTGGTGCCCTTGACTATGATCACCTCCAGGCAGTTGTGCTCGTCCAGGTGGACGTGAGTGGTGGCGCAGATATGGCCGATGTGCTGGTGCTGGAGGTGGGTTAGTTGGTGCTCGACGTCGCCGCTGTGGTGATCATATACAAGTGTGATGGTTCCGATGACGGCGGCCTGTGGGTCGTGCCACTGGCTTTGCACCAGATAATCACGGACCAGATCGCGAATGGCCTCCGAGCGGCTCTGATAGCCAGCCTTCTGGGTAAGCTGGTCGAAGGCTTCCAGAAGTGTGGTATCCATTGAGATGCCAAAACGGGTCAGATTGCTCAAGCTGATACCTCCTTAGTGGTGCGCTTAAGTATAGGATAACGGGTTTGGTAGCCGACGGCAAGCACCTTTGCTTTCGGATG
This sequence comes from Candidatus Zipacnadia bacterium, assembly GCA_029821515.1. Lineage (GTDB taxonomy): Bacteria > Armatimonadota > Zipacnadia > Zipacnadales > Zipacnadaceae > JALGTD01. The sequence goes on from JALGTD010000051.1 coordinate 1,759, forward strand.
TAGTTGTGATATAATATAGCTAAGGTTCCGGTATGCAATGTTGACACATCTATGAAGGAGTTGAAGCTTTCTGTGTCTTTTCGAATGAACCGAGTTGTGCTTATGCTTTTTATTTTTGGCTGCATCCTAATGGTCATATCCGGTTGTGACGAGAAGCCGGTGGCCGTGGTAAATGGTGGCCGGATTACCGAGAAAGAATTTACCGGCAAGCTCAAGGACGCGGCTGGCCAGCAAGTTCTACAGCAGATGATTGATCGTCAAATTATTCAGGATGCTTTCGTGAAAGCTGGTTTGAAGTTATCTGAGGAAGACATTGCTGGCCGTATCGAGGAAATCCAAAGCCGTGCTCCCTCTCCTGAGGTCTTTCAGGAGTATCTGACAACTCGTGGTATAACCCTGGAGAAGCTGCGTGAGGATTTGGAGCTGCAGATGAAGGTGGAGATGCTAGCCACCAAAGACGTACAGGTTACTGACGAGCAGCTCAAGAAGTTCTATGAGCAGTACAAGCAGCGCTACGACAAACCGTTGCGCGTCAAGCTAAGGGAGATACTAACACCTGGCAAACAGCAGGCCCAGCAAGCTCTGGAGGCACTCAATAAAGAAGGAGCCAGCTTCGCTGCGGTTGCCCAGCAGTTCTCGGTCAGCCCGGCTACTCGGCAATATGGTGGTCAACGCCCCGCCACTCCCATTGACCAGATCTTCCCGATGGAGCTGCGAGACGTGGTGTCTGGCGCAGAAGAAGGCGAGATTCTCGGCCCCCTTGAGACTCAACAAGGCTGGTATGTGCTGCAGGTTGACGAGCGCCTTCCTGCCGAGCAGGCCACATTTGAGAGTGCCAAAGAACAGGTAACCAAAGAGTTCAAGGGGTCGAAGGCAGTTCCCCTTGATAAGTTGCTCAAGCAACTGCGGCAAGAGGCTGTTGTGAAAATTGTAGCTCCAGAGTTTAGTGAGCTGGCTAGTAACTATACCGGCCCCCAGGAGCTACCTGAATTTGGCGAACAGCAGTCGCCACCAGTAGTCACTCCCGAGACAAAGCAGCCGGCCCCACCACCTGCTGAGCAGGGCGAGTAGCCCTTGGGGTTACACAAAGACTGCTATGCCAGCAACCGGCCTGCGAGGCGGTTGCTGGTTGGTGAAGGTATCCCACTAAGATGGAGAAGTTTGACCGACTTGTAGAGGTAGTGGCCACGCTGCGCAGCCCCGAGGGCTGTCCCTGGGACCGTGAGCAGGACCACGCAAGCCTCAGGCATTACCTGTTGGAGGAAGTCTACGAGGTTCTGGAAGTAGCCGACACCGGCGCTGATGAGAAGCTGTGCGGCGAGCTGGGTGATGTCCTGCTGATGGTTGTGATGTATGCGCAGATTGCCGCCGAGCAGAATGGCTTTAATATCAGCGACGTCATTACCTCTATCATTGACAAGCTCATCTATCGCCATCCCCACGTATTCGGCGATGTGGAGGTTGCCGACAGCGATGAGGTGGTGCGCAACTGGGAGCAGCTTAAGCAACACGAGAGCGGTAACGAATCGCGCCTGTCAGTTCTCGACGGGGTCTCAAGATCACTGCCGGCCCTTCAGCAAGCCCAGGAGCTGCAAAAGAAGGCGGCTCGAGTCGGATTTGACTGGGATAGCATAGCAGGCCCCTGGCGTAAACTGTTTGAGGAAATTGATGAGCTGCAGGAGGCTGCTGACAACGGCGCAGATGAAGCCGTCGCCCACGAACTTGGCGATCTGTTGTTTGCGGTAGTAAATCTGGCTCGGTTTTTGGATGTGTATGCCGAGGATGCGCTGCGGGTAGGTAATCGGCGGTTTGAGCAGCGCTTCCGGCAAGTAGAGCAACAAGTGGCGGCCACTGGCCGCGAGCTGTCGGAGATGACTTTGGAGGAACTTGACGAGCTGTGGGAGCAAGCCAAGACCAGCCAGAACAGATGAGGTTGGATCAGTTCCTGTCCAACGTTGGTTGCATCCCCCGTCGCACGCAAGCCAAGCAAGCCTGTGACGAGGGGCTGGTGGAGATAGATGGGGAGATAGCCAAGCCAGCCGCTTCTGTACAGGTCGGCCAGCAGGTTACCATCAAGACCGGAATGAGGGTTCGCAAGTATCGTGTTTTACAGCTTCCCGAGCGCCCCGTTCCGCGCAAGAAGCGCGATGAGTACTCGGAGTTGCTCAGCTCGCAACGAATTGATGAAGTAGAGTCTTAGAGTTAGCTCTTTGCAGACTGATTTAGGAGGTCGAAGATGTCAGATTTCAAACGATGTTATATGTTCAACGAAGATATGGACGCGCTCGCCCAGAAATTGGAAGCCGAGGGTCGTGGCCTGAAGGACCTGCTGGGAGGCAAAGGTTCTAACCTGTGTCTGATGACCAATAGCGGGATTCCGGTGCCGCCGGGATTTACCCTGACGGCAGATACCTGCATCGAATATGTCGAGTTGGGTGACTTGCCTGCCGGTCTCGACGATGAGGTAAAGGAAAGTATGGAAAAGCTGGAGGATTGGGTCGGCAAGCGGTTCGGTGACATGGGCAATCCCCTGCTGGTCTCAGTGCGCTCGGGAGCGAAGTTCAGTATGCCCGGGATGATGGATACTGTCCTGAACCTCGGTATGAATGACGAAGTCGCCGCGGCCATAGTCGAGCTAACCGGCGATGAGCGGTTTGTCTGGGATGCCTACCGCCGCTTCATTATGATGTTCGGCGATGTCGTCCGAGGCGTGGACCGTGAGGTGTTCGAGGAGTGCCTGGATGAGGTCAAAGAGCAAGAAGGCGTCACCGAGGACGTGGATGTCTCCCCCGAGGGTCTTAAGAAGGTTGTCGAGTGCGAGAAGCAGGTATACAAGGAGCACCTGGGCGAAGACTTCCCCACGGACCCAGCGACGCAACTGTTTGCCGCTATTCGGGCGGTCTTCTCGTCGTGGGACAACGACCGGGCCATCGCCTACCGAGAGCTAAATGGTATTCCTCATGACCTGGGCACTGCTGTTAACATCCAGACCATGGTCTTTGGCAATCTGGGCGATAACAGTGGCACCGGCGTAGCCTTTACCCGCGACCCGGCTACTGGCGCCAAGGAGATTTACGGCGAATACCTGGTTAACGCCCAGGGCGAGGATGTTGTAGCTGGTATCCGCACCCCTGTGCCAATCTCCGAGCTGGAAGAGCGTATGCCCGAGATTTATGGTGAGTTCGCAGGCATCTGCGAGAAGCTTGAGCACTTTTACCACAACATGGAGGACGTGGAGTTTACTGTCGAGCAGGGCAAGCTGTGGATGCTGCAGACCCGTGATGGCAAGCGCACTGCCCGAGCCGCAATCAAAATAGCCGTGGATATGGTCCAAGAGAGCCTCATCACCGAACAAGAAGCAGTCATGATGGTTGAACCCGGCCAGCTTGACCAGGTTCTGCACCGCCAGTTTGACCCCGAGGCCAAGCCGGAAGCAGTAGCCATGGGGGTGGCTGCTTCCCCTGGAGCAGCGGCCGGCGAAGTAGTATTTACTTCCGAGCATGCTACCGAGGAAGCCCAGGCCGGCAAGCGGGTAGTCCTGGTGCGCCACGAGACCTCTCCAGAGGACATTCGGGGGATGGCCGCCTCCCAGGGAATATTGACTATGCTGGGCGGCAAGACCTCCCACGCGGCAGTGGTCGGTCGGCAGATGGGCAAGCCCTGCGTGGTCGGCTGCAGCGCTATTGACATAGACTACGGCGCGAAGCAGTTCACGGTCAATGGCCGCGTCGTCAACGAGAGCGATTACGTCTCCATTGACGGCACGACCGGCGAGGTTATGCTGGGCGATGTGGATACAGTGGACTCGGATATCATTCAGGTGTTACGCGGGGAGCTAGAGCCGGAACAGTCCGAGGATTACCAGTACTTCGCTGAGTTTATGCCCTGGGCTGATAAGATCCGCAAGCTGGGCGTGCGCACCAATGCGGATACCCCGGCAGATGCTACACTGGCTCGTACGTTGGGTGCGGCCGGCATCGGCCTGACCCGCACTGAGCATATGTTCTTCGGTGAAGACCGCCTGCTCAACTTCCAGAAGATGATCCTGTCCGACTCCGAAGAAGCAATGACAGAGGCCGCTGATGCTTTGCTGCCGTATCAGCGCGATGACTTCTACGGCATTCTGAAGGCGATGGACGGGCTACCTGTAATCATCCGACTTCTCGACCCGCCATTGCACGAGTTTCTGCCTAAAGACGAGGATGCGGTTGAGGCAGCGGCTGCGGTCAGCGATAAAACACCGGATGAGATTCGGGAGATCGCTGCCAACCTCCACGAGATGAATCCAATGCTGGGCCACCGCGGCTGCCGGCTGGGAGTTACTTTCCCGATGGTCTACAAGATGCAGGTGCGCGCCATCTTTGAGGCTGCCTGCCAGCTTAAGAAGGAAGGCTATAACCCGATTCCCGAGGTAATGATCCCCCTGGTTGGTATCATTGGCGAATTTGAGATTACCAAAGCCTACTGTCAGGAAGTCGGTAAACAGGTTTTGGATGAGCAGGGCGTGGAGCTGGACTATATGATCGGCACGATGATTGAAATCCCGCGCGCCTGCCTCGTGGCCGATGATATCGCCCGCATCGCCGATTTCTTCAGCTTCGGCACCAACGATCTGACCCAGATGACATTCGGTTTCAGTCGCGATGACGTTGAGGGTAAGTTTATCCCTGCCTATATCACCCAGCGTATCGTTGAGATTAGTCCCTTCGAATCGATTGACCGTGACGGCGTCGGCGAGCTGATGCGCATCGCAGTCCAAAAGGGCCGAGAGGCCAATCCCAATTTGGAATTGGGCATCTGCGGTGAGCATGGCGGCGAGCCGCGCTCGGTAGCCTTCTGCCACGAGATAGGCCTGGACTACGTGAGCTGCGCGCCGCTGCGTGTGCCCATCGCTCGTCTGGCCGCCGCCCAGGCACAAGTGGAGAACCCGCGGTAGTACACACAAGACGGCTGCTGGCGGTTCTCTTCAGGATAATTGTCCGACGTCTATCCACGTGGGTTTAGGTTGTTGTGGTTGCGGCACACAATTTGCAGAGAATTGTGGAGTAGTGCCCAGATTAGCGGGAGCGGTTGGCTAATGTGGGCGATCGCAACCCAGAAGTCGGCGAATGAAGTCCGCTCGAAGCAGCCAACGTGGCTGGTGCTATGTTGGCTATCATTCGCCTGGGAAGCTGGGAAGAGGAGCGAAATATGCATATAGCAGTGATAGGTGCAGGGTATGTAGGCCTGACCGTAGGTGTATGTCTGGCAGAATCGGGGTTGAGTGTCAGCCTAATTGAATTGGATGAGGACCGAGTATGGGTGCTCGAGAGGGGAGAACTACCCTTTTACGAGTCTGGCTTGACCGACTTGTACGTTCGAAACTTTCAGGCCGGTCACATTGGCTGCACTACTTCGTATTCGCGGGGACTGGATGGTGTGACCGCAGCGTTCCTGGCCGTCGGCACACCCCCGTTGGCTGATGGCAGTGCGGATCTAAGCAGAGCCCGGGCGGCGATCACGGAGATTGCCAAGTATGCCCCCGAGCACCTGGTCCTGGTCATTAAGAGTACTGTCCCGGTCGGAACAGCAGCCGAGATGCGCCAGTTGCTGGACAAAGCGGCACGTGGTGATATTGAGGTGGTGTCAAATCCCGAATTTCTCCGGCAAGGACAGGCAGTTGAGGACTTCCTACACCCTGACCGCGTGGTGATTGGAGCTGATTCTGGAGAGGCTGCCAGGTTGGTCAAGCAGCTATACCAGCGGTTCTTGGACGCAGATGTTCCTGTTCTTGTGATGGACAATGCTTCAGCAGAGATGGCCAAGTACGCCTCAAATGCTTTCCTGGCTGCCCGCGTATCCTATGTCAACGAAATAGCCAATATCTGTGACCATATCGGAGTGAGTGTTGACGACGTAGTAAAGGCCATGGGGGCGGACCATCGTATTGGAAGCCAGTATCTGCAACCCGGGTGTGGCTATGGCGGGTCTTGCCTGGCAAAAGATCTGCAGGCGCTTATGGCTACGGCGAGGGCCGGTGGGTATGCAGCCACCTTACTCGATGCAGTTGCCCAAACAAATGAAGACCAGAAACGATTACTGTGTCGCAAAATCCATCAGCACTTCGAAGGAGTGTTAGAGGGAAGAACGATCGCTATATGGGGATTGGCGTTTAAGGAGAAGACTGATGATGTGCGCGAGTCTCCCGCCATAGCTCTAATAGACTACTTGATCGGACAGCATGCGCATGTCCAGGTATTTGATCCTGTTGCCCTGTCGCAAGTGGTAGATGTTCTTGACGACCGAATCACTGAGTGCAGCGACGAATATCAGGCTGTTGATGACGCCGATGCTCTGGTGGTTATGACTCCTTGGCCTGAGTTCCGGCAGCCTGATTGGGACCGAGTGAAATCACTGCTCCGGGTGCCGGTAGTCTTCGACGGGCGCAACCTTTACGATCCTGCTGAACTCGTTGGGATGGGGTTTACCTATGTTGGCTTCGGTCGGCCGCAGGTGACAAGGCTGCCTTCTGGATCGCTGTATGGGCCCCACACGCAAATGGTCGCCAACAAATGACCGGCCTCTTTGAATAGGGTGCTAATCAGCGCAGATCTCTATAGACCACGCACTGGCCCCTTCGGACTTGCCATCTATTGAGTGTTGAAGTAAAGTGGGTAAGCATTGTTTCTACTGAAAGGGGTGCATTCGAGAATATTGTTCCCTTCGCTTGATTCTGAAAGGACGATGATATTGTGACTACCATAGAGTTTGTCAATGCCCGGGAGATTCTAGATTCACGAGGTAATCCCACGGTGGAGGTTGATGTGGGCCTGTTCTGTGATGTAGTGGGGCGGGCAGCTGTGCCCTCGGGGGCCTCCACCGGCGAAAAAGAAGCCGTGGAGTTGCGTGATGGCGATAAAGCTCGCTACGGGGGCAAGGGCGTGCTCCAGGCCGTAGCTAACGTTAATGAGGAG
>JALGTD010000052.1 GCA_029821515.1 Candidatus Zipacnadia bacterium
CCGGACGGAGCCTGACATCGTGATAACGACCCTTCCGTCGCCATCAGTAGTCACCGAATCCGCATGAATGTGCACCGGAAGACCTCCGGCATCACACAGATATCGCAGCAAGTAATAAAGGGCGTCACGGGTGGTCTGCTGGTCCACTACCACCCGGGGCAGTTGATCAGCTATCTGGACCTTTACCAGTGACTCACTGATATCTTCAGTCTGCCGTAGTTTCTCGATCGCCTGACCGATAACACTCCCAACTTCGGTCAATTCAAAGTCAGGCTCTGGTTGCTGAATGACGCGCACCAGGTCGCGAGCCAACTCGTCGAGGCGGGCAATTTCTGGGGTAACGGTATTCTTCCAGAATTCAGCCAGTTCCTGGCTATCTCCGGCGTCGCCCATCAACTCGGCATAGGTACGGATCGCTGTCAGAGGAGTTCTGATCTCGTGCACCAAGCGGCCCACGATACCAGTTAGCATCTTTAACCGTTCCCGACGATGGCGCTCCTCAGCCAGACCTATCTCCGCGGTCATATCCTCCATTATCAGAACAGCACCAGTGGCAGTGCCATCGTCGTCCACCAGTGCTGAGGTACTAACACGCAGCGTCAATTCCCCACCCCAAACAGTTACCTCTTCACCAGTAACTGCCTCGTCGGGGACCTGCAGGGCCGCGTAGAGGTAGTCACCAAGCGGCGAGGGTAACACGCGCAGGTCAGCCTCTTCCACCTTTGAGCGCTCCAGCCCCAAGATCTCGGCGGCATAAGGATTACACAGGCCAATTCGCTCGTCGGCGTCAAGGGTGATAACCCCGGTATTCATATTCTGCAGGATCCGCTCGATATATGACTTGCTCATCCGCAACTGCTGATGCAGCTCGAAATCCTCCAGGGCAAGAATCACATAGCTGGACAGCAGATACAGTGTTTCTAGCTGCGAGGGAGAATATGATTGACCAGCAACCTGCTCGCCTAACATAAGCAGACCGGCCAGCCGGCCGCCCATAAGAAGCGGGATGACCACCTGGCCACCAAAGAAGTCCATCTCACGGCTCAGGCCACGGGCGGCCCGCCTGTCGGGCCAATCAACTAACTCTTTTCGAGTGAGCACACGGCGATTGCGCTGATACCAGGTTGGCAGGGCGTCTTTGACCAACAATCGCCCACTGGCCGCTATCTGCTGGCGCAGCCCTTGTGTCTGGTTGACCCGGTAGCAGTCTGCACTATCTTCCCACCACAACAAGCAGTAGCTGCCGCAGCGTACATACTCCACGACGGCCTTAAGGTAAGCCTGCAGCAGCCGGTCCCTGTCGAACCCGCCAGTAAGTCCGCTGAGAAGTTGCTCGAAGACTTGACGGGCCGGGCGGGAATCTTCCGCCAACATTTTCTGCTGAGGCGATGAAGGATCAGTCTTAGGCAGGTAGGAAGAACGATCCTCGCTGATGAACTCGGCCTGGGTTACAGCTTGATGGAGAAGCTCAGTAGTATCAGCGGGAGTGCTGTCAGCTCGCAGCCAAAAATCGGGGCGAAACAGGTTTTCGGTCCGCACCTGCTCAACAATCTCCTCGGGGGCCAGGCATACGAAAACCGCCTGTTTGGCCTCTGCTCTCAAGCTACGATATTGTTCGAGGGCTGATGCAGTCAGAGATTCCAACCCGAAAACCACCAGCTCCACCTCAACTGCACGGACGACTTCAAGTAGCTCATCGGGACGGGAGGTGAGCACAACAGCGTCGTCCTTCAGATAACGTCGGAGTTGCTCTTCCCAGTGCTGACTTAAATTGGTCACTAACACAGCAATCATTGTATCAAACTTCCGCCGGCCTCGGAGTCAGGAGCACCTCCGGGCAGCTCAACCACGAACTCGGTCCCCTCGTCAGGTTCGGAATGTACCTCCAGTGTTCCGCTGTGCTCTTCAATGATTGTCTGACAGATTGCCAGTCCCAGTCCTGTGCCTTCAGCCTTATCAGTATAGAAAGGTTTGAAGATTTTGTCAACTTTTCCCGGAGGAATGTAACTTCCGGCGTTGTACACCCGCACCAGCACACGGCCACCGTCAGCGCTGTCACTCTCTTCTGTGCTCACCTCCACCCGCCCCCCCTGCGGTTCGGCGTCCAGCGCGTTGTTGACCAAGTTTACAATGGCTTGATGCAGTCGGGTCCCGTCACCAACTGGGCTGACCGAGAGTTCGCTCAGGTCGGCGGTCAGTGAAATCTGTCTGGCTTCGGCCTGGGCAGAGGCCGAGCGAACTACTGACTGGCACAGCCCATTCACATCAATCACTTCGCTGGTGGCGTCAGCCGGTTTCGAGAGGCTCAAAAGTTGCCCGATCAGCCGGTCAATCTGCTCAATCTCGTCAATTGCGGTCTCCAGAAAGGTGGAACGGAACTCCCCATCCTCTATTCGCGTTGGTAGCAGTTCGGCGAAGGTGCGGATGGCCACCAGCGGATTACGAATCTCGTGGGCCATACCCGCGGTCAAAACGCGCATCAGCTCCAGCCGCTCAGTTCTCTGGCGCTCGTTTTCCAACTGCTCAATCACAGTCAGATCGTTTATGACGGCAACTGCACTGCCCCGCTGACCGGCAACACTGGTCAAAGCCGAAGTGCTGCAGGCGATGGGGATAGAGTTTTGCCCGGGCCGGGGCAGGTTGACTCGATTCCCAGAACGGGCTCGCTTGTACTCCACGGCTGTCCGGAGACCCTGGGCAATGATGGTGGGCAGTATTCCCAGATCCTGGTCTATTACGTTCTCCCGGCTTATGCCGATCATCCGTTCTGCGGCCCGATTGTACAGGAAGACGCGTCCGTCGCCGTCCGCCGCAATCACCCCGCTGTCCATCTCGCGAAGAATCGTTTCAATGTATTCCTTAGTAGTGACCATTTCTGCATACAGATTCGCATTTTGCAAGGCCAGCGAGATCAACGGTACCATACTCCGCAATTGCTCAATTTGCTCGGGCTGGTACATTTCTCCCGACTGGTTGGGGCCAACAATGACCAGGCCAACCAACTCATCTGCCCACCGTAGCGGCGCGACAATCTGGGCATCAAGGGAGTCCAAGGCATCCGCCAGGGGTTGGGCTACATTAAGGCTACCAAACCGGAAGATTTCGTCGCGGTTGATGATATCGTGGGAGCTAGCAGCAGTTCTGACGACCATATGGCGCTGAGGTAGGAAGTCATTATTCGCTGGGAGGTCTTGACTACCCTCGGCTGATCTGCTAACTCGGCGCAGGTAATCCTCCGTGTCCTCATCCTGCAGCAAGATCGAGACTCGGTCTGGTTGTAGCATTTCAAATATAGCATCGGCTGACTGCTCCAATAGGTGATCAATATCAAGGGTGCGGAGAATAGCTTCGGTGACGCGGTCAAAAGCTTCTTGCGGCTTCTCCTCCCTTGTATCCGAGCGGCCAATAACCTCAGAGACGTAGGCGTGCAACGGGTAGATTGCAAAACCCATAAATAGACCCGTCAGCATATACATCAAAACCATATATTGCTCCCGAGTGCCTATGAAAAACTCGGAAAGCGTCAGCGCGATGAATGCGATAGCCAATACCGGGATGATAACAAATAGCAAAGCGAGTAGGCGCCGGAGTGCGATTTTAGGTCCGACAATATGCTCCTTGGCCAGAGCGTAAGCCATTGCTCCGATAGTGAATATGTAGCCGGGCGAGCCCCAGCGGCTGTAATAGGCATTGCCCCAGACCAGGGGCAGTAACACCATTGTAACCAGGGCGATGGCCTGGCTGACGAGCAGCCCTGTCAGCACATAGCTTACCTGGACCCGCTGTAAGCCCCGCAGGCGCCGGACTTTTCGGTACATCACATAGTCAGCCCAGCCCAGGGTCATGACAGTAAACAGTCCAAAGGCCACGAAGGGAGGGCCGTATTCGACCAGCACAGTGCCGCGTGCCAGCTCAACTGAGGTCAGCAGGCCCGGAGCAAGCCCAACCACTCCGAAGAGCAGGCCAGTCCCATACAACATGGCCCGACGCGACCAGGCTACATACCGAATGCGGTCGGGGAAAACCCAGGCAAAGTCAAGGCATGTACAGATTACCACTGCCACCACGGGGTGAGTAGCACGAATCCAGAAGGCAGCCTGCGCCGGTGAGGCAGCCCACTGGATCATATAGTTGCACAAAACCCACGCGGCAACCGCCAGCGCATGGACAGTGTATAGCCGATTCCACACCCGGTCCGGTGCCCGGTGATATACGGCTATGGCCAGGACGATGCTGGCCACTGATATGGTTGCTAGAATGATGCGAGTTGCCTCGAACATCTTAGCCAACCCCAGCTCTACGAGTGTTCGTTGAACCTGCGAACTATCAAAGCACCGTGGGTACCGCCAAAGCTGTGGGAATTGAGCATTATAGTATCAACCCGGGCACGGCGGGCCACATTGGGAACGTAGTCCAGATCACATTCGGGATCCAGTACCTGGTAATTGATGGTCGGAGCCAGCACTTGAGTCTGTAAACTCATACAGGAACTAACTAGTTGCCAGGCCCCCCCGGCGGCAAAGGACTGGCCGGTGGATGACTTTATTGAGCTTACGGGCACATTATAGGCGTGTTTGCCCATAACCATCTTGAAAGCTCGGGTTTCGGCGATATCATACTGGCGGTTGCCGATACCGTGGGCGCAGATGTAATCGATACTGGAACTGCTTAGCTTACTACTTAACAGCGCACTACGAAAAGCGTGGGCAAGTTCGCGGCCACTGGGATCGGCTGCGATTAGATGCTGCGCTTCAGTAGCCGAGCCATAGCCCAGCACCTCGGCATAGATATCAGCGCCGCGCTGTAGAGCATACTCGGCCGTCTCCAGCACAACAGCTCCCGCCCCTTCGCTGAGCACCAAGCCGTCGCGGGTGTAGTCATAGGGCCGACAAGCTGTCTGTGGCGAGCTATTGTGATGGGTCAACACTCGTTGTTTGCACAGCAAAGTCATGGCTACCGTACTCACGCAGGCTTCCGTGCCACCGGCAATCATTACTTGAGCCTGACCAGACCGCAGAATGTTGGCCGCAGTGTTGACCGCATCGAGACTGGCCACGCAGCCTGCCGCCAAGGTGCTGTTTGGTCCTTTCATACCCAGTTCAATGAACACGTGACTGGTAGCGGCGTGAGCAGCCAGTTGGGTAGCGGCAGTGATCTCTATCCCTGCCGGCCCGACGGTGTCGAACTCCTTGTACATCTCGTCAGCGACGTTGCCGTTTCCGGCCAGACTGGTGCCAAAGACAGCGCCAGCCTGGTAGGGATCAAAGCCATCATTCATGCCCAGGCTAGCATCGGCCACTGCCAGGCGCGCCGCAGCCACGGCAAAATGGCTGAAGCGACCCGCCCGCTTGGCTTCTTTGGCGTTCATATACCGGGTAGGATCAAAATCGCGGACCTGTCCGGCGATGCGACAGTACAGATCCGAGGTATCAAAACCCTCGATCCAGTCTATGCCGGAACGGCCCTGGACAACGGCGTCCCAGAACGCGTCCTTGCCGATGCCAACGGGGCTTACTACACCCAGTCCAGTTATGACAACCCTCTGGCGAAGGTTGTTCGAAGACCAGCTCATCGCTTGCCTGCTTTCTGTCAGCGGCGCTCAGGGTAGCGGGCTACGCTCGCTGTCACGAATGCAATAATCAGGCTACCACTGCCGGCGAACCTCGAACTGGTGGGTATCTGAACCACCCAGGCTGGCTCCCACCATATCATCGTTCCAGTCATTAATAAACGCATACTGGGCTGACCAGCCATCCCCGACCCAACCAGCTCCCAAAGACAGAGAGCCATCGTTCCAGCCGGCGCGGGCCGTCCACGTCTCGTTCAGGGCTACCTCTGTCCCCAAGCGGAAACCGGAGTCGCCGACTTTCGCTCCTACTCCTTCTGTGGTGAGCTGCTGCCATTCCACAGCCGCCAGCACCTGCTCTGAGACCTGGCGGGAGAGGCCGATGGCAATCTCCTCGGATGTGAACCCTGCTGAGCCTGCAGATAGTATGGTGCCGGACCAACTTACGTTTTCGCGGTAGTGGTCGTAGACAAAGCCCAACCGGCTGAGTTCATCAACCTCGTACAGACCGCCCAGGCGAAAGCCGAAGTCAACATCGCTTTGCAGACGTTCGCTGCTGCCGGGCGGCAGCGGGGGGCCAGCATTGTAGTTGGTTTCGGTATCAAACAACGGTGATACTCCCATACCCAGTACCCAACGGTCTCCTATGCGGCGGCCATAGTGCACAGCCAGATCTTGCTCCTCATAGGTTGCCTGTGCATTGACCCCACCGGCACTGACTGTTCCCGCATCACTGTCCAGGTTGAAGTAGGTTACCTGCCAGCCGTCCCGGCCCGGCTGGAGGGGCTGAGCATAGGAAACCTGCGCCCCCTTCATCTTCAGGCCCCCGTCAAAGTCAGTGACAGAGTATCGGGCGAGCCCCTGACCGGCCTGGAGTGTGCCGGCGAAGGCGGGGTTGCCAAAGCCAACATCCTTGATGCAGGTGACGAATCCGCCCATGCCAAATAACCTGGTGGTAGTAGCGGTAGGCAGGGCAAACAGATGGGGAGTGGCGTACGACGCAACGAATTCGGCCTGCGGAAAAGCGGGGGTGGCGGCGACCAACAGGGCAAGGGTCGCCAATACGATTACGTGCAGTCTTAGCTGCATGGCTGCTCTCTCCTTTTCTGCGAGTCTTGCTGTAGTTGAAGCTGTATGTAGCCGCACAGCGGCTTTCACGCCGCCTGCTGACTGTCTATCCCTGCTTGCTGAATCTTTAATGAACTTCGACGAATGTTGCGATATCTGGTTCAGTGGGAGGGCAGCCCAGTTTTTGTCCTACTTTCGTGAAGTATTATAATGAATAATGTCTACAAACGCAAGCCCAGTCTCCTTCTGGGTATGCAAAATCAGCCCTGTCAGCCATTGGAATTGGTCTATGGAGGGGGCCCGTTGGGAGGTTTGCTGCCCCATTTCGAGAAGACTACTGACACCAATGCGGTCCAGAGCAAGGTGCAGTATGTCGTGTAGGCGGGAATATCTTATTAGTTAGAGGCAACAGAATGATCAGAAAAGAAACAGCCCCGGAAAGCCTTGCCGACTTCGCCACCGACGAAAGTGGTATTGTACAGGCCGTCGGTGTCGAGGCCGTTTGCTTTCCTCAATCAGAACAAGAAGTCTGTGAAATACTGGCCGAGGCCAACGAAACCAGAACGCTGATTACCACTTCGGGCGCGGGCACCGGGCTCAATGGCGGGCGGGTGGCCATCCACGGGGGAATGGTGATGGCCACGCAAGAGCTACGTACTCCGCAGCCCCGCGAGCTGCTCGCTCTCCAGGCAGAACAGTTTGGGCAGCAGTATGTCATATACATTGATGAGAAACGCCAGGAGGCTTATGTACCTGCGGGAGTCTCCACTGAGCTGCTGGACCAGATGCTCCCCGAAGAGTTGCTCTACCCGCCTGATCCCACCGAAAAGTCCGGCTTTATCGGGGCTAACATCGCCTGCAACGCCTCGGGCTCACGCACGTTTCACTACGGCGCCAGCCGCAACTGGGTGCTGGGCTTGCGGGTTGTGCTGCCTACCGGTGATATTATTGACATAACTCACGGCGATTATACTGCCGACGGCGAGCTACGCTTTGCCAACCAGTCGGGAATACAGTACGCCGTCCCCTTGCCCTCCTATCAGATGCCAGCGGGCAAGAACGCCGCCGGCCTCTATGCTCGCCCTGGTATGGATCTGGTGGATCTGTTCGTCGGCAGCGAGGGCATATTGGGCGTCATCACCGAGGTGCACCTGAAGCTTACCGAGCGGCCTGATAATATAGTTGGCGAAATTGCCTTTTTCTCCAGCGAGGCCGACGCTCTGGGCTTTGTTGAGGATTTGCGCGCGGCTGCTGCCGGCGCGATGACTGTCCTGTCCATTGAGTATTTCGACAGCAACTCGCTGGATTTTATGGAGCATGAGGTACTGGCGGGCAAAGACTACGGGGCAGCTATCTACACTGAGGTAGTCGGCACATTAGATGAACTTGACCCGCTCATAGCAGCGCTGGAGGCCAATGACTATGCTGCGGACTGGTTTGCTGACAGCTCGGAAGAGGAACTGGAGCAGAAGGAGTTTCGCCATTCGCTGCCTGACGAGGTCCACGCCTACCTGCGCCGCCACAATAGCCAGGCATGGATCACTGACTTTGCTGTCCCGGCGGAGAAGTTCCCCGAGATGCTCCAGGCTTATCACGCAGCCGGCGCGGCGCTGCGGGAAAAATTCCCCCGGGAGGGCGAGCACTGCCTGGTATTCGGCCACATCGGCAATTATCACCTCCATGTTGAGTTCATCGCTCACAACTCGGAGGAATTAGCCATGGCCAAGCAGCTCTACAGCGAGCTGGCCAGGCAAGCCATCGCCTGGGGCGGAACGGTGAGCGCTGAGCACGGTGTAGGCAAAAAGACGCTGACCGTAGACGGCCGGACTATGCCCTATCTGGAGCTGATGTATGGCAAACAAGGCGTAATAGAGATCGCCCGCACCAAGCAGGCGCTCGACCCCAACCTGATACTCAACGTGGGGAATATGGTGCCGAGAAGCTACTTTAAGGAGTTAAATGGATAGGGCGGCTGCACCAGTTTCCTTCAGCTATCCGCATCCGCCCGAAGTTGACCACAAGCTGCATCTACCTGCGTCCCCTTGCTGTAGCGCACGCTGGCGTTGATGGCCTACTGCGTTGAAGGGAATAATGTTGACGTGGTGTCGCAGGTCACCGACCAATTCGGCCAGGTGGTCGGCCTGCTCCAGGGAGTCATTGACGTCCGCCATCAGCACATACTCGAAGGTAACGGGTTGTCCGCCGGTTCTTCGCGTAAAGTACCGGCAGGCTGTTAGCAGTTCTGCAATACTCCAGCGTGCAGCACCGGGCATTAGCTGCTGGCGCTGGGAGTCGGTGACGGCGTTGAGTGATACGGCAAGCTCTACCCCCAGATTCATATCTGCCAGTCTGCGTATCCCCGGCACTATCCCGGCGGTAGAGACTGTTATGTGGCCGGGCGATAGATCAAGCGTATGAGGATCGGTAAAGCGTCTGATAGCCGCGACTACATTGTCCAGATTTGCCAGCGGCTCGCCCACCCCCATAAAAACAATGTTACGCGGCCTGTGGATGACTCGCTGGACTGCGAGTTGCTGACCAACTATCTCTCCAGCAGTCAGATTCCGCTCGAAGCTTCCGAGCGCCGAAGCACAAAACAGGCAGCCCATCGCGCAGCCGACTTGACTGGACAGACAAAATGTGTAGTAAGTCCCCATGGGGATGCTTACGCACTCCACCTGAACCTTATCTGGATACTCCAGCAGATACTTGGTCGTCGGCTGGCCGGTAGATTTCACTATATGGGGCCAATCAAGCTCAAACCGAGCGGCCAATGCTTGCTGCAGCGGAGAGGGGAGGGTGGTCATCTTTGCGAAGTCGGCCGCACCGTGATGGTAAACCCACTCAAATATCTGGTCGGCACGGTATCGCGGCTCGCCGCAGTCGGCCAACCATTGGACCAACTGTTGGTGACTCAGTTCGTAGAATAGCTCCATGTTAATTCCTCAGGCTAATTGTAGCATAGAAACTACCGCCAGTGTACCAACTTGTTGAAACGGCCATTTGCAGCTACCCACGTTCTGGAGAATAACGGCAGGAAGAGCCGCTGCTCCGATTGACGATTTCTATGCCTTTGACTATAATAGCATCAATCCAGTTAATGACCGCAGCCAGCGGCTGGTTTGCGGTCTTTTTGGCAAGTAGTGGGAGTAATGCCCATGTTTAAGATATTGCTCAAGGACATTCAGGCGGCGCGCGAGCGCGACCCGGCGGCACGAAGTAACCTGGAGATCCTGCTGTGCTACAGCGGCGTACACGCAATTATAGCCCATCGCATCATCCACCGGCTGTGGCAGTGGAAGTTGCGGCTGTTGGCTCGCTGGCTTTCCCAGGTTGCCAAATTCTTTACCAATATTGAAATACATCCGGGTGCGACTATCGGTGAGGGGTTTTTCATAGACCACGGCACCGGCATTGTTATTGGTGAGACCAGCGAAATTGGCGACGGCGTTACCCTATTCCAGGGAGTGACTCTGGGGGGGACTGGCAAAGAGGTCGGCAAGCGCCATCCCACTCTGGAGGACAACGTCACCGTGGGATCCGACGCCCAGATTCTGGGCTCAATTACTATCGGCGAGTGCTCCGTAGTGGGCTCCGGGGCTGTGGTAGTGGACAATATCCCACCGTACTGCACCGTCGTAGGCAGTAAGGCCTACGTGGTGCGCCGCGACGGTCAGCGCATCTACGATTTCCATCACGAGCGGGCTTTGCATGCCAAAGACCCGGAGATGCAGCAGCTCCTGGACCGCATCAAGCAACTGGAAGAAGAAGTCTCTACCCTCAAGGCACAATGTGAGATGTATAGGCGGCCACAGGCAACTGGCAGAACCGAAGCCAGCCCGGAAGAACAATAAACGCGTGGCGGTAGTCTAAATAGACGATAGTCGAGAACCGGAATGAATAACGCAGGGCGTCGCAAAATAGTGAAACGGATCGGAATTGCCTTGGGCATAGTTGTGGTACTGGCCCTGGGTGGAATAGCGCTGATAGCGGCAACTGTTCAGCAGTTCCAGGCAAGTAACAAGATCGCCGCCAGCGTGTCCATAGCTGGCATAGACGTCAGTGGGCTTACTTCTACCGAGGCGGAGGCTAAGCTGCAGAGGCAGTTGCTACCCCGCCTGCCCACCGACGTCGACCTGCTTCATCCCAATGGGACACGCACTATCAGCCGCGAGGAGCTGGGTGTAGCAGCGTTGCCGGACGAAGCTGTTAAGGAGGCTATGCAAATCGGGCGTACTGGCCATTTGCTCGAAGACATTGCAACAAAGCTCTATCTTTGGCGCAACAGCCGCGATCTCTCCATCCCGGTCTGGATCGACCAGCACCGCCTGCGGCAGACCCTCGAGGAAATTGTTACCCAGATAGACTGCGAACCAGTGGATGCTCAAGTCCAGGTAACTGACGATGAAGAGGTTGAGAAAGTACCCGGCCAGGTTGGTGTTACTCTACAGATTGATGAGAGTCAAGCTGTCTTGCAACAAGCACTGTCCGATCCGTTCCGGCGTACTGTTGAGCTGGTGGTTGTGAGTCAACCACCTAGCATAAGCACTGAGGATTTACAGAATATTGAGGTGGTGCTAGGCAGCTACAGCACTCCTTTCAACCCCGCGCGGGTTGGCCGCACGCATAACCTACGGCTGGCTATCGCGCGCGTTAATAACACGGTGCTCCAGCCGGACGAGGAGTTTTCACTGAACGAAACCGTCGGACCGCGTCTGGCCAAGACCGGCTACCGCACTGCTCCAATCTTCCGTGAAAACGAGGTGGTCCCCGAGATCGGCGGTGGCGTCTGCCAGGTGGCCAGTACCATTTACAATGCTGCACTATTAGCCAATATGGAGATGATTGAGCGCCATCACCACTCCCGGCCGGTTGTCTACTGTCCGACGGGCCGCGATGCCACCGTCTACTACGGTCAGCTCGATATGCAGTTTAAGAATTCTCTCAGCCATCCGGTCCTAATCCTGGGTGAAGTTAAGGGAAACCGGCTGTGGGCCAAGATCTTAGGCAAAGCCGAAGACGACTACGATGTTAAGCTTATTCGCACCGGCTTGCGCCACAGCGGCTATGCCACCAAAGAAGTACCCGATCCCGAACTGGAGGAGGGCAAGCGGGAAATTGAGACGGAGGGGCGCAGCGGCGTGAGTGTTACT
>JALGTD010000290.1 GCA_029821515.1 Candidatus Zipacnadia bacterium
TCTGTTAGGCAGCAAACTCAGCGCCTACCAGGACGAGATTAACGACTACTGGGGGCTCTGAGCGTCGGCTGTCACAGCAGCAGTACGGCGAGATGACGGCCTTGTAGAAAGGCGTATTGTCCGAAACGACAACCAGAACGAAGGGAGAACATGCTATGAGAATATTTTTGCAGATCGTGCTCGTGATGACAATGGTGGCCGTGGTTTTTGGAGTGGCGAGCGCTGACAGGAAAGTGGTGATACTGCAAGGGCCTGGGGCATACAGATGGTCTAACGCAGCGAAGACGCTGACAGAATGCGTGAGGGTAAAGGACCTTTCGGAAGTGCCCGAAGGAGCGAGTGTCGTGCTGCCGGATAGAACGCTGAGTTCGGAAGAGTTAGCAGCACTGCCGACTCTGATCAGAAAGTCCAGGATTCTCGCCCTCGGGCGCAGTGTGTTCACCGAGGGCGGGCCTACAGCAGCCGGCGTCTTGCACGTGGGGAAGGACTATTACTATGTGCCGGTGCTGTACAGCTTGAACGGGTGGGGCATCGGAAGTAGGTTCCGTGATCCAGATACATATCGAGCGAGAGCACAGTGGTGCGCTCGCCAGAGGGCGCAGGGGTTGGGATTGTTTACCTTTGGAGGTACGCTGCCCGAACGGGTGGGACAGCAGATGACTGATGCCATTGAGGACAGCTTCAAGCAGTTTGAGGATTGGAAGGGCAAGTGCAGGCGTCCGGCGCTTGTCGGACTGCCTGAAACTGCGAAGGTGCTATTAATGCACACTAGCGATGTGGAGCGAATGGAGCCCGAAGCAGCGGCGGAGTGGGCCGAGCGGTTAGGGGTAAACGTGATCGTCGTGCTAGTGTCCCGGTTCCGTGACCAGGGTATCTATGATTCCCGCTTCTTGGTCCCGGATAGCGCGCCAGAACATGCCGGGGCAGATAATGATGTGACCTTACTTCCCCGGCTGATTGAGGCGTTCAAGCAGCGAAAGATTGCCGTTTGGGCCAATATCTTTGGCGGCCCGTCATCAATCCCCGTGCCGGAGGACCAACAGCAGGTCCTCCAGGATGGAAGCCTTTTCGGGCGGGGATGTCCTTTAAGAGGAGCCGCCTACTATGACGTGCTGGCCCAGATTACGGAGGAAGTATTGACCAAGTTTCCGTACATCAGTTGTATTACCCTGGATGAGCCCCAGTTGAGATGTTCCGGATGGAAGGAGTGGGGCTGCTTCTGCGAGCAGTGCCAGGAGGCCTTTCAGAAGGAATATGGCTACGAACTAACGCCGGAGAACGCCATTGTGAATTACGGTTCCGACCAGCGCCAATCACTCACCGAGGATTTCTATCGCTTTCGGGTCCGGCTGATGAATGAAGGGGTCTTCGAGAAGTACCGCCGGACTATCAATCGAGTCCGTCCGGGGACACCGCTACTACTCTGGGAGCCGACAAACTATGGTGAACTCGGGGTTGAGCCCCAGTCGGCAGTCCTATATGGGCTCAACGCATACGGACCCGAATACCGCGACGGCCCGGGCGGCCCCAACGAATATCTAAACCACCCCCAGCAATTCTTGCCCCGGGCGGAGAACATTGTGACGATGAAGGGTACGGACGGCGAGCTAAAGAATCTAGCAACCAGCATCACGCGAGTTGACTGCTTTGAGGACGCCAAAGTGATAAGCTGGGGGCAGGCCGCGGACAGAAGCTGGTGGCCATTGATGGTCTCGACGAGGGGAGGATCCGTTCGCTACTGCGCATTCGACCCTCTCTCGCCAGAGGGCGGCGATAGTGAGAGCGCCGCCAGTCTACTCGAATGGTTGACCGAATCCGGTTCTTAGGTACAGCCGGTGTCGCGGATGTCAGCCGCGGCAACGAAGATAGCACCCGTCAAGGTCGGTGTTGCGCGACGCACGCCAGGCTATTATTCGTTCAGTGAGGGACGACGATTTGCCCGTGACGGATTAGGGTTAGACCACTCGTGGTAACAGAAAGGCAGGTACGAAAATGAACAGTTATGGGTTGTCCCAGACGATAGTGTTGGTAGCTGTGATTGTGGCAACGGTCACTCTGGGGATGATAATCACCGCCGATTCGGCGAACCTGACTGGCCCAGATTTGTGGGTTCCAATGCAAGGAGTGACTCCTGTGCTGGTAGGCAGCGGCTGGTCAAATTCAACGAGTCTGTGCGTCGTTGCGCTGCCTGATGGCCGGCTGATGCGAGTATGGATGGAGGACAAACCCGGCGCGGAGGAGGAGGGAAGGGTGCGGCAGGCCATGGTCCGCTACAGCTCTGATGAAGGCCGGACCTGGACCGACACGCAGGTGCTGTTTGAGTTTCCGCCCAGCGAGGGCCAATGCCAGTACAACATGCACCGGAACGGGCAGATCTTGGTGGACACTGACGGGGCCTGGCACATCTTCGGTCTCTACTACTGTAGTAGTGCGGAAGCCTCGCCATTCCATGTGATGTCTGCCGACCAGGGGAAGAGCTGGTCTGAGCTGCAGTTCCTCCCGCTGGGCTATCCGTATGGTGGTCATAGCAACCACTGTGCCCTTCAGCTCAGCACCGGCCGCATAGTGGTGCCCATCTGGCATAGTTCTGTGGAGAAACCTCGGCCGGTCATATGGGAGAATATCTCATGCATCTCTGATGACGGTGGCAAGACCTGGCGGCGGGCAAAGGAGCATATTGGCGAGGACATAGTGGCGAATATAGATGAGACAACGGTCGTCGAGCTGTCCGACGGACGAATTTGGGGCTTATGCCGTAATGAAACCGGCCATCAGTATGAGGCATATTCAGACGATGGGGGCGAGACGTGGTATGGGGTGCAGCCATCCCGATTTGTCTCGCCGTTTGCTCCTGCTGCACTCAAACGCCTTGGTGACGGCCGCATAATTGTGGCCTGGAACAACTCACTGAAGCCTCAACACGTCCTGAATCGCCTGGTGGTGGCAGCAGCTATCAGTGACGACGACGGCCAGACATGGCGTGGTTATCGGGAGATTGCTCGCACTACAGGCGGGCCCGACCGAGGTACCGTCACCTATCCCTCGATCACTCAATCCCCCGATGGGACTGTTTTTGTCACATATGACGCTGACCCCCGGGGGGCAAATATTGTCAAGTTGGATCCGGATTGGCTGGAAGAGTCCAGTTTCTATGAGGACTTCTCGGAGGGCCTGGACAACTGGATTACGTTCAAGACGAAGGGCATCGAGCTGGTTGATCATCCGGTCGCGACGGGCGAGAGGGTGATGGCCTTGCGCAAGCCC
>JALGTD010000291.1 GCA_029821515.1 Candidatus Zipacnadia bacterium
TGTTTCGAAATCATTCGCCGGCAAATCCAGCTTTTCCATTCCACATTGCTGACCACTTTCCCGCTGGAACTTGCGATATCCGACGACCTGGTTATGGACATTGACCTCGCCGAGGTTTATCTGGCCCGAGCCAGCAAGCTGCCGCCGGTCGTAAGCCTCAATGACATCCACGTCATCTATCTCCAGAGTGCGCGTGTAGTACTCAACATCAGTCGGCTCCACGGTGATGCGGCGGCTTTCCTGATTCAGATTAGTAACCAGGTAGTCCTCTCCCTGGTGCAGGTAAACCGCACCGGGATAGGTTATCCAAAAGACCGAAGTCTCATCAATTGTGCCCAACAATTCATCGCGACTGGCGTCAATAATCTCAAACTCGCCACCGCCACTGCTGCGGATATTGACCTCGGCCGGTGGATAGATATCTACATCTCCGGCCCAGTGCCAGCGACGGCGCTTGCGCAGATAGTTGTGCTCCTCCAGTGTCTTGAGAATCGCAGTCATCTGGGAGTCGAAGAAATCCTCGTCATCTTCGGATAGGGGCAGCTCGTAAGCCGCGCATAGTAGATGCTCTCCCAGGATAAAGCGGTTATCGGGATTGATCAACACTCGCTCCTGAGCAGCGTCCAGCAGATACTCGGGATGTTCTACGACATACTGGTCAATGCCGCCGGGCAGTGCCACCAGCACGGCAAGTGCATCCTCCTGTCCGCGCCCGGCCCGCCCGACCTGTTGCCAGGCCGAGGAAATGCTCCCGGGATAACCGGTCATCACCACCGCGTCCAGACTGCCGATGTCCACACCCAGCTCTAGCGCGCTGGTCGCTGCCACCGCAAGCAGGTCACCGGAAAAGAGCTGCTGCTCGATCTCGCGCCGCTGCTGGGGCAAGTATCCTCCCCGATAAGCCATCAGGCGCTGGCTGAGTCTCTCATCGTCGGCCAGCTCGCGCATATACTTCAGAATAAGCTCGGCCTGCTGACGGGCCTGGGTAAAGGTCAGTGTGCGAATGCCCCGGCGGGCCAGCGCTACGGTCAGCTTAGCAGCCTCCATATTGCCGCTGCGCCGCTGACCAGAGTCAGGTTCAAGCAGCGGCGGATTCCAGAAGACGAAAAAGCGCCGTCCCCGCGCCGAGGTGTCTTCGCTGACCACCTCAAAATCTGCGCCCACCAGCCGCCGACAGTGCTCGCCGGGATTGCCCACAGTCGCCGACGAGCAGACAAACTGCGGCTCTGCCCCGTGGTATTGGGCAATCCGCCGCAGTCGGCGCAGCACATTGGCGGTGTGCGAGCCGAACACGCCCCGGTAGGTATGCACCTCATCAAGCACGACATACTTGAGATGCTGAAAGAAATCGGCCCACGACTCATGATACGGGCAGATGGCCATATGCAGCATATCGGGGTTGGTGAGAATGACCTGCGAATACTGGCGGATACGCCGACGCTGGCTCTGCGGAGTGTCGCCGTCGTAGGTGTTAGCGGTAAACGCCTCGCCAGCGCCAAAATCGCTTAGCTTATTCAGTTGATCCTGCGCTAGCGCCTTGGTCGGATAGACCAGGATAGCGCGAGTGGTGGGGTCTTCGTATATTGCCTGGGCCAGTGGCAGCATGTAACAGAGCGTTTTCCCGCTGGCCGTGCCCGCAGCAATGACCACATTCTTGCCGGCAAATACCTGCTCCATCGCCTGGACCTGGTGGTGATAGAGCTTATCCAGGCCCAGATTATCCAGAATAGTCTTCACTCCTGGACTCAGTTCCACATCCAACTCATCGTAGCCAGCCGGCTGCGGGGGGATGATTTGCAGGTGCTGGATTTGATCCTGGTAATCTGCACCTGTGGTCAGCTCATCCAGAAAGGCCTCGATCGGCGACTGCTCGCTCACTGCTCGTCACCTTCGGAGTCACCGATCAGCTCATCATAGGGCGGAGGAAGCAGCTCGTCACCACCGCTCGAGGATTGACGGCGTTTCTCCACCAGGCGTACCAGGCCAATGCTAAGCACATACAGCAATACCAGGGGCCCGGCCATAAACAGCATCGTCACCGGGTCGGTGGTCGGCGTGGCGACGGCGGCAACCGGCAACAATGAATATGGCCACCATAGCATAGCGCCACCACGTCAGTAGACCACTTGCCCGGACGATGCCGACCGCTCCCAGAAACATCAGCACCAGGGGCAGCTCAAAAGCCAGCCCAAAGACCAGCAGCAATCGCAGCAAGAAGTACAGATAGGGCTGGAGGGTCAACTCCACCTCCACGCCCATACTCTGGTTGATGTGGAAGAAGAACGCGAAGGCCCGCGGCGAAATGAAGTAGCAGAAGACTACTCCTCCGCCGAAAAGCACAGTGGCCGCCGGCAGCAGCCAGAAGACATAGCGTTTCTCGTGGGGTTCCAGGGCCGGCTTGATGAACAGCCACATCTCCATAAAAATCAGCGGCGCGGCGAGGATGAGGCCGGCGACCAGCGCGATCTGCATCATCAGTATGAATCCGGCGGCCGGCTCGAAGATGCGGAAGGGCAACTCCTTAATGCCCGCCTGCTGCGCGCCGATCTCCGCCGGTAGTCGCAATATGGCAAGCAATGGGCCGCGCACCGTCCACGCCAGACCCGCACCAACCGCCACATAGATGAGCATCCGCAGGATGCGCATACGCAGCTCCTCCAGATGCTCAAAGAACGAGGCCTCT
>JALGTD010000292.1 GCA_029821515.1 Candidatus Zipacnadia bacterium
GATAATCGGGCGGCACAGCCTACCGAGACCATTGATTCGTTGCAGGCGGAAATCGCGGACCTGCGCAAGCAGCTCGAAAAGATTGACACCAACCCCGCCGCACCTGGCGCGGAGCCGGATATAGGCTCAAGTGAGAAACCTCAGCCCGGGCGGCGGCAATCCCTGGTCGCGGAGAAGCGACCAACAGCAGACAACCATAACTTCTGGAAAGGAGTTCTTTAGATGGGAAACGACGAGATGTTGGAAAAGGCAATTGATACGTCCGATCTGGCGGACGGCGGCTTGCTGAACACTCAGCAGGCTAACAAGTACATCCAGATGACAATAGACAGCTCGGTGATGCTGCAGGAGGCACGCGTGGTACGAATGCGCGGGCCGGTGCAGGAGCTGGATAAGATCGCCACTACCGGGCGAGTCAGCCAGCTCAAGACGGAGGGCGTTGCACCCGAGACGCTGGCCGAGCCGGCATTTGAGAAGGTTAACCTTAGCTCAGTAGAGATCATCACGCCGTTTGAGATCACCTTCGAGTCGCTGGAGGACAGCATAGAGCGCGGCAATTTCGAGGATACCGTGATCTCGGTGATGGCCAAGCAGAGCGCTACCGACCTGGAGGAGCTGGCAGTGCTGGGCGATACCGGCTCTGGCGATACTTACCTCGCTGGGCTGGACGGCTGGCGGGTGTTGGCCGACGACGGTCATATTGTGGACTTC
Source organism: Candidatus Zipacnadia bacterium (assembly GCA_029821515.1). GTDB lineage: Bacteria > Armatimonadota > Zipacnadia > Zipacnadales > Zipacnadaceae > JALGTD01. Next base: position 712 of record JALGTD010000292.1, read on the forward strand.
GAGGGCGCTACGCTCGACCGCAGTGGTCTGGCGGCGATGTACCGGGGCGGCCTGGCGGCGATGTACCGGGCCCTGCCCGACACCTACAAGCGCAATCACAGCGATCTGCGCTTCTACTTCGCCCCGGCAGCCGTGCAGGACTGGAACGACACCTTCGCAGAGCGGCCCACCGCTGCCGGCGACGAAGCCCTCACCGGTGGAGTTGCTCCCCCGTATATGGGCGTTCCGGTTGTGTCAGTCCCGGTGATTCCCACCAATCTGGAGGGCATCTCGGGATACGCCAGCGGCCCCAAGCTCAGCTTCGGGCTGCTGACGCTGCGCGACAACCTGATCTTCGGCATTCAGCGCCAGATCCGGATTGACAAGGACAAGGACATCCTGCGGGGAGTGAACATCTACGTCATCTCCACGCGCATCGCAGTAGCGTACGAGGAGACCGACGCCGCAGTCGTCGGCATCAACCTCGGGCTGACCACGTAGCGCAGAACCAAGCAGCCGAGCGGGGAGAGGTCAGCAAGTGGGCCTCTCCCCGACTCACCATTGACAGGCGGGACGCCTGTCCTACCGAAGCACAATAACAAGCATGATCGCCACTCTGCGCCGGGGCCGCACACTGCGTCTGCCGGCCTCCAGCCTGCTTTTGCAACGGGGCCAGCCCCGCAGGCTGGCGAATGTGGCGGATTATGTGTATCTTTCGGCAGCGCACAGTCACCGCGTGGAGCTACAGCCACCCCCACGGGTGGTGGAACTGGTCCGAGATGGACAATACCGCCACGCCGCACCCTGGCAGCTTGATGAGCTGACCCGACAGGGCTGGCGGATTAGACCCTTACCAGAGACGCTCGACGCCGCCGACAGAGTGCTGGTCATTCGCAATATGGGCCTGGGTGACGTGCTAATGCTCACTCCCGCCCTGCAAGCGCTGCATCAGCAATGGCAGGTACAGGTGGAAGTAGCCACCTACGCCCGCTACGTGCCGCTGTTGTGGGGGCTGCCGGGGATCGCAGCGGTTCACGCGCTGGGCACTGACTATCAGGCAGAGCGCTTTGATGCTGCAATTGACCTAAACTGGGCGGTGGAAAGTGGCGAAGAGGCGCACAGGCGTCCCCGACAGGATATCTTCGCCAGGTTGCTAAATGTCAGATTGCGCCAGCGCCAGCCAATCTACCAGGTAGCTGACAGCGAACGACGCTGGGCGCGGCAACGGCTGGCGCAGTGGCATCCACCAATGGTCGGTATCCAGGTGCACGCCAGTTGTCGCCAGCGCAGCTATCCGGCCGCCCGCATCGCGACTCTGACTAAGCTGCTGCAGGCCGAAGGCTACACTGTGGCCTTCCTGGGCGAGTGCTGGAAAGGCGCAACACCACCACAAGTGGTGGACCTGACCGGCTGCCTGAGCCTGCGGCAGGCCGCGGCCCTCATCGAGCAGATGGCAGCGATGATCTGCCCGGACAGCGGGCTGCTGCACCTGGCAGTAGCCGTGGGGACAGCGACGGTCGGACTGTTCGGCCCCATTCCGCCGCAGTTGCGCACAGCAGGCTACCCTCATTGCCAGGCAGTAACAGCTTCGGGAGCCTGCCCGCAACAACCGTGCTTCGACAGTGGAGCCGCCGGCTGCCGCAAACCCTATTGTATGCAGGCTATTGAACCACAGTCAGTGATTGAGGCCGTGCACACTGTGCTGGCCAGCGATAGTTAACCTGGTAGCCACTACTGGTGGACACACACATAGGAATTTCACAGGAGAGTGCAAGGTAATATGCACAAGCGGTATCTATGGATAGACGTAAGGGGTGCGGGTCTATACTGGCCGGCCCCCGGAAACGTGGATATATCTGCTACTGGTAAGGGCACTCTGGCCTACTGGACTCGCACGCCCAATAACGGGGAATGGCTCGCTGAGCAGTACTTGTGGCGCATATGGGTCAATGATAGCAACTATGTCAGCTCCCGGGGCCGGGCCATTCAGGTGGCCAGCGGTGGAACGCTGTACTACGCAGCTTCCATCGATAATAGTATCCCCCAAGAGGACCGCGAAAAGCCGGAGTTTCATGTGCTG
>JALGTD010000053.1 GCA_029821515.1 Candidatus Zipacnadia bacterium
TGTCGTATCCGGGCCCGCCGCCATCGGTCGCCTTCAACCAGGTGCCGTCGGGCTGCTGGCCGATGGTGAACCCCCCGCCGGTCAGGTGAGAGGCGTAGCGGTCGAATACGATGATGTTCTGGGCAGCCACGCCGGCGGCCATCAGTTCTTCCTTCAGCACGCGCAGTAGCGTCGTATTGTTGACGAAAGTGGGGTGGCCCAGGCAATTGATTTTGATGCCAACCCGATCGTCCGGACCAACTAGCCGCTGCCAGGCCTGCACAGAGCTCGGCTCGCCTGTCACATGGCAGATGCCAGTCCTCATCATAGTCTTGACTACCTGGTAATTTGCCTGTCCCGACTGCAGGTCAAAGGCATTGGCCGATTTTGTGTGGATTACCCGACTGCGCTGACTGGGCTGAGGCTCCTGCTGGGGCGCAGTTGACGGTGCATCTTGCGAGCTATCCGCCCGACAGCCAATTGCAGTGGCTCCTATCAATCCCGCTCCGACTACCAGACTCTGGCGGAGGAAGTCTCGCCGATCGATTCCTTTGGCAGTTTTGTTTTCGTTCTCATCGCCATGAGTTGAGTCCACTTGGGCCCTCCTGTGTGACATAATGAGAATGAGTTCTTAGTCAGTCGCCAGCCTCCGTCCTCGCGCTGGCAATAGCTTAGCAGTTTTGAGTGTAAGCTGATTAGTCCAGCGGTGTCAAGGTCGTATCGGCCAGCAGGTCTTCGACAGAGCTGCGGTCGGGCAGCCCCGCCCCAAAGATAGCGGCATTAGCGGTACCGGCAGCTACAGCCCATTTTAGCTGTTCAGTGAGAGGCAATCCCTCGACAATAGCCATTACCAGGCCGGCCACCATCGCATCACCGCTGCCCACGGAACTGACTACATTCACTTGAGGGGCCTCAACTATCCAGCAGCCTGACGATGCCACCGCGATGGCGCCTACACCGCCCAGAGAAGTGAGCACCAGTTCAATGCCCTGCTGGATCAGCTCGCCGCTGGCCTGCTGCACGCCCCGGGGTACGGTCAGTTGGCGGCCTGCCAGGGTCTGCAACTCAGCGAGGTTCGGGGTGATTATGGTAGGTGTTGCAACAATGCTTTGGGCAAGCAGGGCGTCGTGGGCATCCACAATCACGGGCACGCCAGCCTGCTTGGCCGCGGTAACCAGATCGCGGTAGAGGGTGTCAGGCACTCCACGGGGTGTGCTACCAGCAATGATGGCTATCTGGGCCTCAGCCAGGAGCTTTGTCCAGCGCCGTTCCAGGCGGCGAAGCTCGCGGGGGCTGACCAACGGTCCCAGCTCATCCACGCGTGTCTCGGCACTGGTGACAGAGTCAATGAAGTTCTGGACCAGGCGGGATTCTTCGGCGATCTGCACAAAGGCGGGCTTTATCTCCAGGCGGCGCAGTTCGCTTACAACGAAGCGCCCGACCATGCCGCCGGCAAAGCCAGTGACGGTGGACTTATGGTCAAGGGTACTCAGCGCCCTGGCCACATTTACGCCCTTGCCTCCGGCAACTACCGTAAAGTCGCTGGTGTGATGAAACTTACCAGACCGGAAGTTGGGAACCTGGTAGGTGCGGTCCATCGCCGTGTTGCAACACAGGATCAGGATCATCGTCCAGCACTCCTGAATGGGACAAGAACGGGACATCCAGCCCGGATGCCCCGTTCGCTCTCCTCTTTACATCTATCGCATATATTGGCTGCGCAGCGCGGTCTACTAACTGATTAGCTAAGCAGCTTATGTATTCGGTCTACCGCTTCGTTGATATTCTCTACTGAATTGGCATACGATAGACGTAGGTAGCCCTCGCCATACTGGCCGAAGGCGGTCCCGGATAGCACTGCGACGCTGGCTTCCTCCAGTATCATATCAGCCAACTCGCGGCAGTCAACGCCGGTACCAGTCACATTGGGAAAGACATAGAAGGCCCCGTGTGGGCGCAGGCAGCTAATTCCTGGAATTGCATTCAAGCCGTCTACGATGACATCGCGGCGCTTCTTGAATTCCGCGACCATCGCCATACTCGGTTCCATCGGCCCCTGGAGGGCAGCGATTCCGGCGCGCTGGACGAAGCTGGTCGTACAGGAGGTGCAGTTAGTCTGAAGCTTGGCGATCTGGGCGGCCAGCTCTTTGTTCATTACCCCGTAGCCCAGCCGCCAGCCGGTCATTGCGTAGGTCTTGGAGAAGCAGTCAAGCAGAATAGTATGCTCCTTCATCCCGTCGAGCGCTGCAATACTTTCATGCACACCGTCGTACAGAACAAGTTCATAGGGCTCGTCTGAGAGAACCATTATGTCGTGTTCCAGAGCGATTTCAGCAATTGCCGCGAGGTCTTCATGGGTCAGGACACCGCTGGTCGGGTTATGAGGCGAGTTGATAATGATCATCTTAGTCTTGTCAGTAACCAGGTCAATCAGTTCATTAACATCGAGACGGAATTCAATTTCCTCGCGGAGGGGAATGGGGACCGGCTTGCCGCCTACAAAGTTAATCATAGATTCGTAGATAGGGAACCCTGGGTTAGGATAGATGACTTCGTCACCGGGGTCAACCAAGGCGGTAATACCCCAATAAATGATGGGTTTGCCGCCGGGTACAACTACCACTTCGTCGGGGGCAACCGGGAAGCCCCGGCTTTTCTGGATATGGTCGGCGATTGCGGCCCGGAATTCAGGGTCACCGGCACTGGGGCCGTAATGGGTCCAGCCTGAGTTGAGCGCATCACACGCCGCATCGATGATATGTTGAGGGGTGTCAAAGTCGGGCTCGCCGATTTCCAGATGGATAACTGGCTTACCTTCGGCTTCGAGCTGTTTGGCGCGGGCAAGTACATCAAAAGCAGTCTCAGTGCCCAGTCGGCTCATGCGCTTTGCTAGTTGCATACACGCTACCTCCTAATGTGGGGAGCAGCCAGAAAAAGTGATAATTGTTAAGATCTGTGACGAGATGGTGTAAACGAGTGTCGTCGCAATGTGTCAATTTCTTCCAGAACTCGGCCAGTGCCGACTGCTACTGAGGATATTGGGTCATCGGGAATGCTAACAGGAATGCTGGTTTCCAGCTCTAACAGGCGGTCCATGCCGGACAACAGTGCCACTCCCCCGGTCAAGGTTATGCCGCGTTCGATGATATCGGCGGCCAGCTCCGGCGGGGTACGCTCAAGAATGGATTTGACTGCGTCAACTATCTGCGAAAGATTCTCGCTGATAGCCTCACGGACATCCGCCGAGTTGACCGTGATAGTCTGGGGCAGGCCGGTGATCACATCCCGGCCCCGTACCTCCATATCTTGCTCGTCATCAACGCGTATTGCTGAACCAATTTCCATCTTTACCATTTCTGCTGTACGCTCGCCGATGTCGAGGTTATAGACGCGGCGGATATACCGAGTGATGGCCTCGTCAAGGTCGTTACCGCCGATTCTAAGCGAATCACTGACCACCACACCTCCCAACGAGATCACGGCTACGTCGGTGGTGCCGCCGCCAATGTCAACGACCATATTTCCGCCGGGCATAGCAATAGGCAAGTTAGCGCCAATTGCGGCTGCCATCGGCTCTTCGATTGGAATGGCGTCGCGTGCTCCTGCCGAGCGGGCGGCGTCCAGGGCAGCGCGGTGCTCCACGCTGGTGGCACCTGAAGGTATGCAGATTACCACCAGAGGTCGGAAGATGCGCCCGCGTGTCCCACAGGCCTTACGGATAAGGTAGGCCAGCATCTCCCGAGTGATTGAATAGTCGGCGATAACGCCGTCGCGTAAGGGGCGGGTAGCCACGATATTGCCGGGAGTTCGGCCCAGCATCGCCTGGGCTTGCTGGCCGACGGCTCGCACCTTGCGGCTGCGCTGGTCAATGGCTACTACCGACGGCTCACGGATAACGATTCCTCGTCGCCAGGCGTAAACAACAATATTGGACGTGCCCAGGTCAATTCCCAGGCGATCTCCTAGGCCAAGCATAGCAATTCCTTGCTGTTACCATCATCCTGGCGTACCATAGAGGCACCTATTGCATGCAGCTTAGCCTCGAAGTTTTGGTATCCGCGGTCAAGGAAGTGCGCATTGTCAATGACAGTTTGTCCCTCCGCGCCCAGAGCGGCCAGAACAAGTGCCGCCGCCGCGCGGACGTCGGTAGCCTCCACTGGTGCTCCAGTCAGTTGAGGTACACCTTTGACGATGGCCAGCTGGCCGGTGATGCGAATATCGGCGCCCATACGGGCCAGTTCGTCGGTGTAATTGTAGCGGGCGTCGAATATTGTCTCTTCGAGCACACTGGTACCTGTCGCCCGGGCAGCTAACACGCCGTGGGCCGGCTGCAGATCGGTGGGAAATCCAGGATAGGGGGCGGTGGTGATGTCTACCGGTCGGGGACGGTCCGAGCTGGCGATGATCCGAAGCTGGTCGCCGTCAGTCTCCACTCGGACACCGGCTTCGCGCAAACGGTCAATGACCATGACTAGATGATCTGGGTATACCCGCTTGAGCCGAACATCGCCGCCGGCAATGGCGGTGGCATACATAAAGGTACCAGCCTCCATCCGATCAGGGATGGAGGCGAAGCGTGTTCCCTCCAGCTTCTCAACGCCACGGATAGTCAGTATATTGCTGCCGACGCCTTCGATCTGGGCACCACATTGTTTGAGGAACTGGCTGCAAGCTACCACTTCCGGCTCACAGGAGGCATTCTCAATGGTGGTGGTGCCCTTGGCGAGGGTAGCAGCCAACATTACGTTTATTGTGGCTCCTACGCTGCGCCAGCGCGGGTCAAGGTATATGCGATTGCCATGCAGGCCTGATGGGGCCTGAGCTCGCATGATGCCGTAGGTGTCGTCAACTCTCGCGCCCAGTGCCTCGAATCCGGCAACATGAAAATCAACTGGTCGCGAGCCGATTACACATCCGCCCGGCAGCGGTACCTGGGCTTCCCCCAAGCGGCCCAAAAGAGGGCCAGCTACATAAAAGGAGCCCCGCATCTGGCGGACCAGATGGTACGGGGCCTGGCAGGAGTTAATATCGGTGGCATCAATCTTCAGCACGCCTGGCTGGAGGAAAATACATTCGATACCCAGAGCCTGAAGCATCTGCAGCATCGTATCGACATCATGGATGTCGGGTACATTTTCGATAATGGTCTCGCCTTCTATGAGCATCGCCGCAGCCAGCAGGGGAAGTGTACCATTTTTGGATCCGCTTATTGTGACACTACCCGTCAGCGGCGTGCTATTGGAGACCAGTAATTGTTGCATAGTAGTTCCCTCCCGGGCAGCCACATCTGCTTTGAACGGATTGGGCCTCAGATGTTGGTACCACCGCACCTCAGTATAGCCTATACGAGGCAGTTTTGCAAGTACGGTACTGAGAAGGTCATATAACAATTAAGCGCAGCCAAACTGCCGGGGTGCAGTTTAGACCGGCGTGGCGCGACAGTAAGAGTTGTCAGCTTTAGTCAGCCGGACCTGCAGTGGTGTTTGCGCGTCTGCCGAAGCCTCTGGGACTTCCACCAGATAGCCGTCAACAATGGCCAGCAACCCGGCATGGGGGACAGCCAGTAAATCGTCGTTGTTAATGGTCAGGCAATCATCCACCTTGTAGTGGTGGACTTGCTGTAGACTTGTTGGGACTATTTCATATTCTTCCGGATGAATGTCCCGCGTGGCGCGGATGAACAGGTCGAAGGAGAGTTCATCTTCCAGTTGCTCAGCCCCGGTGCCGTGAGGCCCGACCAGAGCTAAACAGACCATTGGATCAGCCACGACCACTGCGGCACCTTGCTTTATGTTGCTAACGCGTAACTGGCGGATAGCCCGCATAGCTACGGTTTCAGCCGACAGAACTTTCCCGCTGCCAGTGCAATAGGGGCAGGGCGTCTGCAGCTTCTGGGCAAGATTGTTCTCGGTGCGCTTCCGCGTCATCTCCACCAGGCCCAGCCGAGTGATATGCTGGATACGGGTACGCTTCCGATCCTTGGTAAAAGCTTCGTGCAGCGTGCTACTGACCTGCTTGCGGTGTTTGGCTTTGTCCATATCAATGAAGTCAATAACAATGATGCCGCCGATGCCCCGTAGCCGTAGCTGGCGGCCGATCTCCTCGGCTGCCTCTACGTTTGTGCGCAACACCGTTTCTTCCAGGCTGCCGGTGCCGGTGAATTTACCGGTATTGACATCTATGGCAGTAAGCGCTTCGGTTGGATCAATGGCGATATAGCCGCCGTGGGGCAGCCATACCTTGCGCCGCAGCGCCTTGGATATCTCCTGCTCAATCCCGTAGTGGTCGAATATTGGTTCGTGGCTTCTGTATAGCTCAACTCGATTGCGCAACTCCGGAACCACGCTGTCCAGTAGATTCAAGACGCGATCGTAGGTCACTTTGTCGTTGACGATAAATTCCTCGGTTTCCTCAGAGAAGGTATCGCGCACGACTTCGAATACCAGGCTGAGGTCTTCGTGTATGAGGGCCGGAGCAGTGCTTTGCTGGGCTTTGTTTTGAATCGAGCGCCACAGCTTCATCAGAAACTTGACATCGTCTTCCAGTTCCTTGTAGTCAGCGCCCTCAGCTTGCGTGCGCACGATGACGCCGAATCCCTCTGGCCGAACCCGGCTGGCCAACTGGCGTAATCGCTTTTGCTCGCCCTCGTCTTCGATTTTCTTGGAGACGCCCACTTTTGTGCTCGACTCGGGCATTAGCACCAGATGGCGACCGGGCAACGATAGGTGGCGGGTAGCCCGCGCCCCTTTGTTAGCCAGCGGGCCCTTGGTGACTTGCACCATTATCTGCTGGCCGGCGCTGAGTACCGACGATATTGGCGGGGTGCGGCCTGATCTCTTCGGTGGTTCTGGCTGGATGGCATCGGAGACGTGCAGGAAAGCATTCTTCTCGATCCCACACTCAACGAAGGCAGCATCCAGTCCGGGCACGACGTCTGAGACCCGGCCCAGATAGATGTTGCCGACTACCCGTTCCTCTTCTTGCTGCTCATATAGCACCTCGGCCAGGCGGCCCTCTTCCAGCATAGCCACTCGCGTCTGTCTTTTGTCTACATCTACAATAATCTTTTCACCCATGATAAGTTGACTTCCCAACTCGGACGGCGGCAGTATTCTTCTGCAAACCCCAGCATTTTTGCCCGGCGTCTGCAGTCTGCCTGTGTTTTCCGTCCAGAATAATTAGGCTCCATACAGCTTTACTCGTGTCATCAGCTTGACCGGCAGGCTGCTGCGCCCGATGAGTCTGGCCAACACCTGAAAAATTTCTGCAGGCTTGACCAGATCATCCTGAGCCAGGCTCAAGCTCATTTGAAGTTGCAATTCTTGACTACTCGCCACCGCCAGTTTGTGCGTGCCCGGGCGAATGTCCACTATACGCAGGCGGCTCTTGGTTTCGCGTCTGATATTGATGCTATCCCTATCCAGAAAGTCGTGCACTGCTTTCGCCAGCTCATTGGCCCCAACCTCATCAGGGTCAATATCAATCGTATAGTCAACCTGATTTAGATCGGCAAACGGCGAGCGCTTTTGCCGGGGTAGTACCTGCGCGCTGAGTAGATTGAGACCACGCGGCAACTGCTTACACAGCCGCTTGCCGACTGCTGCTGAGTCTATGTGCTCCTCCAGATCGATACCGCATAGCTCATGCAGGCCGGCTATCCCCACGGGTAGTGGTCGGGCGAAAGTGAGCTTGGCGCGGGGATGAAACCCCTTGCTGTAGGCCACCGGCAGCCCAGCCCGCCTCAGGGCACGGTCAAGGGCAGCAGCCACGTCGAGATGGCCCAGAAAGCGCAAACGGCCCACCTTCTCATATTCGATCCGTGCGTAGATATGCTGTTTTTCACTAGCAGGCTGGTTACTCACTCTTAACCTCTTGCCTCTGTGGCTGCAGTGCGCCCATCATAGCCGGGCAGGGCAGTAGTTCCTCAAGACCGCAGCCCTGGCAACCGGCCAGTCGGCAATCAGAGGTAGTCAGCCCTTGCTGGGCGCGAGCGTACTCACGCTGCAGGAATTGCCGGGAGACACCCAGGTCAATGTGATCCCACGGCAGTTGCTGGTCCAGGTCCCACTGGCGCTGCGCCTCAGTAGCAAGATCTTTGCCGACAGCAGCACAGGCTCGCTCCCAGCGTGCGTAAGAGAAATTCTCCCGCCAGGCCTCCAGGATGCCGCCCTCGGCATAGACCTGTTCGATAATCGGTCCCAGGCTGCGGTCGCCCCGACTCAGCAATGATTCGACCAGCGTCAGTTGGCTGTCGGGATAGGACAGTTTCATCCCCTTTTGCTTATTCAGACGCTGGCGTAGGAGGTCTTGTTTGCGAGACAACTCCGCCGGATCACTGACCTGCAGCCACTGGAACGGAGTATGCGACTTGGGAATGAGCGTAGCCAGACT
>JALGTD010000054.1 GCA_029821515.1 Candidatus Zipacnadia bacterium
GCGGATTCCCGCCCTGGGCGACAGGGTCACATTATCCGCGCGGGTGCGGGGCCCGGGAGAGCATCCCGTGGAGGTGCGCTTCATCATCGAGGCGCCCGATGTGCCCGCGGTCGTCCGGTCAGCCCGCCCCGTTGCACAGCCAGACGCGGAAGCTCAATACCGCGACTACCGGACCAACTGGCAGCCCGAGCAAACGGGCATTTACACGCTGACGGTGCAGGTTGACCCGCACAACAAGTCAGGCGATCCTCTACCCGATAACAACACGGCGGCGATCACCGTTCCGGTCACCTGGCGAGAACTGCATGCGGTGACGTGGGCACCCAAGAGGCACTGCCAATGGGTGGGCACAGCGATGCCGGCCGGCACGTCCGGCAAGCCCAACGATCCCTCCGCCGAGGAAGTCGCCTACTGGCACCGCCGTGGCACTAAGGTGCTCGGCTATGCCTACACCATCGAGGGCAACTTTATGAAGCTGTCCGCAGAAGATGCGATCGCCCACATTGTTAACACCGCCGCCAAGTTCGCCCACCTGGGCTGCGACGGCCTCATCATTGACGAAATAGGCAGCGGCGACACCGCCGAGGGCCACGAATGGATCCGCCGCTACGGACTCGGCTACGACCAGGTGCACGAGAAGTACCCCCGTCTGCGTGTCTACGAATGGATTGGGGGCGGCCCCGACTACCCCGACCAACTGGATGTAACCCGCCGGAACAATCACGTCCTCATGTCCGAGGACTACCCGGCCATCCACGGCAGGAGCAACCCCTGGGGCTTCGCCCGGCGTCTGGCGAGCCGCGGCCCGCATCTGGCGAGCGTGGACGGCATACACGCCCTGGGTATCGGCGGCGACTGCGGCCGGAGATTCGCACCGGATATCGAGAACAATCTGCGCCTCTGCCGGAAGATCAATCCCGGGCTTCCCGGTATTTGCTACTACGGCGTGGCCCCTCTCGAAGAAGGAGACAGCGGCGAGACCAGTGTGCTGCAGTTATTGGACCGACTCACCTTCGACTATTTCATCAAGCCGGTCCTGATGATCAGTAAAGATGACATCCGCATGCCGGACGCTTCACCGCGCCCCCACAAGCCGGTTGCCCTGCAGGTGGACGTACACAACATTGGCGGCGTGCCCGCCACGAACGTAGGCGTCAAGCTCTACGCGCGCGATCTGGACACCGGCAGGCGTCGGCTCCTGGCCCACATGGTCATCCCCCAGATCGGCAATGGCGCGCACGGAACTGCTCGGATGAGCGCGTCGTGGACGCCGGACCGGGCTGGTAAGTACGCAATCGACGTCGAACTGACCCCGGCGCAGGGCTATACGCTGCTGGAGGGCTATGCGCAGCGGCTGGTACCGGTTGGAGCTGCAGCCGGGGAGCTCGCCGAGACAGCGACTCCCCCCCAGTCTATTCCAAACGGCGTGGCTGTCACCGACAATGACTTCCTGCTCTCGGACTACTCGCCCCACCGCAACCAGCCGGTCGCTGTCCAACTGCGCGTGCACAACGTGGGCGAGACACCAGCTAAGAACGTAGGCGTGAAGCTCTACGCGCGCCGGCTCGACACCAACGAGCGCGTGCTGCTCACAAAGGCGGTCATACCGGAGATCGGCACCGGTTGGCCGACCTTCGATGAGGAGGAGGTGGCGGCCACTGACCACAAGATAATCGCCGGCACCAAGCACCCCATTGCCCGCTGGAGCACCACCAGCCGAGTCTTCTTCAATCGCGCGCTGCTCGATGCAACCTGGACGCCGTCGCAAGCAGGCTACTACGCTCTGGAGGCCGAAATCCAGCCATCGCAGGATTACCAAATCGGCGCAGGATTTGCTGCAACGACAATTGCGGTCGCCAACTAGCGCCCAAGTGCCGCTTTGAGGCTGGCCCAGAATATATCCAGGCTCTCGCCGACCCACTGCTCACAGGCTGGGCGAACTCGCCTTCTGTACATTGCGCTTGCAGCGCGGAAGGTCATACATCCTCGCCTGATGAAACTCTACGTGGACGTCTTTGGAAAGATCAGCCATAACACGGACCGCATACTAAACTTGGTGAAGGAGCAAAGCAATTGATGAAATTAGGATTCATGACCTACTCGCTGTCCAGGTCGCTGGCCGACGGCACACTGTCTATGCCTGCAGCTCTGGCCTTGATGAAAGAGCTCGGCGCCGAGGGGGTGGACTTCAGCGCGCCCCACGGGACGGACTACACCAACGCCGATGTCAGGGAGATGGTGCAAGACGCAGGGCTGGTGATCTCCAGCTACATCGGTGGCGCGAACCTCACGATGGATGATCCCGCTGAGCGCGCCCACTCCCTCGACGAGATCCGGCGCGTCATAGACAGCGCGGTTGAGGCCGGTACGACAGCCGTGATGGTGACTACCGGCAACTGCGCCCGGGGACAGGACAGGGCCGAGGGGCGGCGCAACGTAGCTGCGGGGCTGGCAGAGGTGCTCCCATACGCCAAGGATAGGGGCGTGACGTTAAGCACCGAAGAACTCGGCAGCTCCCTGGCCCCCTACCAGACCTCCGCTGAATGCCTGGAAGTGCTCGAGATGGCTGGCGCGGACCTGATGATGACCTACGACTCCGGCAACATGGTGCTGGGCGACGAGGATCCGATCTCCTTCCTGGAAGCCGTCAAGAGCCGCGTGGTACACGCCCATGTCAAGGACTGGGAACTCCTGCCGCCGGAAACCGACATAGGCCTGACCGCACGTTCCGGAAAGAAGTACGTCGGCACAGCGGTGGGCCAGGGGATCCTCGACTATCCTGCCATCATCACAGCCCTCAAGGCGATGGACTACCAGGGCTTTCTGTCGTTCGAATACGAGGGGAGAACCGACCCCGTCCAGGCGGCAAGAGAGGGGATGGCGTATCTGAGAGACCTGCTGTAGGGCGGGGGATGTGCCCCGCCGACTGCATTATCGCGCCGGTCTGGGCGCTGCCTGCCGCCCGTTGCGTCACCAGCACTGGAGGCACTCCAGCCATAGCCTCCATGCTTTTGGCTACGTCTGCGCTTCCGGCCATGGCTCCAGGGACCGTGGGACTCATATCGCAAGTGGGACGACTTCTGAGGGCAGGGGGGCTTGCCAACCTCCCGTTCTCCCAGCCAAGTGATCCGCCTCGGGATGAGTTAGTGCAGCAAACAAAGAGTGGCAAACACAGCCAAAAGGCATATCAGAAATCTCGGAGTGAGGTGTAATTCACGTATGCATAGCAAGCAAGAGTTGGATCCAACCAAACTAGCGGCGATTGTCCTGTTGGCCATTCTTAGCCTGGTCTACGCCGGTACGTTCTACAAGGCATATATGGTGGAGCCGGCACAAAGAGCAGCAAAGTTTGCCGCAGGAATGGAGAATATGCGCACGCTTTACCTCAAGGGAAGCATCACATTGCCTCCGCCGCAGACAGGTCCGACGAAAGTTGACCAATGGCGGCTGCAGTACTCGATCACGGGAGACGAGGAAGCCCGCGGAAAAGTCTTGAAAAACGTGAGAAGCGAGTATCGGCAGGAGCATCGCACGAAGATCGTGATCACCCTGGCCGTTGCCTGTGCCGCCGCGCTCGTAGCCTTGGTGATCGGGCTGTCCATGCGCCAACCTGGTATGCCGCCACGCTAATCCCAATCTCACAGATGGTAGTCGCCAGTATCGTTGGGTGAGCAAGTCAGACAAGCGCCGTATGTTACCTAATCCCGGATAATATGAACCCCAATAGAACGCCAAACCCACGCTCTCCAGATAAATGGCCAAGCCACAGAGTAATCCTGGCTCACTCGGCGTATGTTGGGAGTAGCAGCAAATCATGTGGATGATTCAGGAGAAGAGGGAATCAACCCTCAACGTAACGCTATGATCGTCGAAACAGCAAATGTCGGTCAAGTGTATTCAGACTGAGATCGGGAGGTTGCGCCATGTATAGGACCATCAGTGTAGCTGCCATTTCGCTGAAATTTACGCCCTGGGACAAAGCTGGCAATGCGGACAAAATGGAGGCGTTCATTCGTCAAGCAGCCGCGGAGCACCCAGAATTGATCGTCCTGCCCGAAGGCATCTTAGAAGGCTATGCGGTGAACGAGGTAATCGCAGATCCGGCAAAGGCCCCCGACTTTATCGAGGTGGCCGAACCCATTGATGGTCCCTACATCACCCGTTTTCAGGCACTGGCGCGCGAGCTAGGCGTCTGCCTGTGCTTCGGTTTTGCGGAACGTATCGGCGAGGAAGCCTACAATACGGCGATCTTTGTGGACGACAAGGGAAACCTGTGCGGGAAGCACCACAAGACCCGTGATGCTGATGCATTCGGCGAAGGCCATGATCCGAGCTGGCATTTTAACCGTCCGGGAAAGAAGATTCGAGCATTCGATACCCCGCTGGGTAGATGTGGCATTATGATCTGTGCTGAACGTTGGGAACCGGTCATTGCCCGCTTGCTGGTCGTGGATGGGGCCAAGTTTCTTCTGATCCCGTCCTATGGGGACAAGACCCGTGCCAACAACGGGGAGGTCCTGGCGCGGGGCCGGGAAAATGGTGTCCCCGTCGTGCAGGCTAATGTGGGCATGAATCTGATAATCAGTAAGGGCGAAATCGTCGGCTACAAGTGGGGAGCCGACCGCATAACTGTGGCCGAAATCGATATCCCGGTTTTCCCTTCCCGCCAGAGTGTACGTGCGGTGGAACAACACTTTTTAGCTCAGTCCCCCCTGGCCCATATGAATCCAAGTTTGGAATATCAACAAGCCACGAAGAAACTCCTGCAGCATAGTTGATTCCGGATGACAGCAGTCTGAAGACCATATCGGATAAGTGATACTGGGAATCTCGGTCCTCGGTGTGGTTGTCCCATGGTCATGGTTCAAGGAATGGATAGCCATGTGGGATATTGCCCTGCTGCGGGAGGGGCCCTTGCCCCACTGGCCTGGACAGAACCGGGGCTGGGCCGAAGTAGGTCTAAGCTTTAAACCACCAAGCCAACTATTTCCGGGCCTCGCAGCTTACTTCCTCACCTATTGTCGGCCAGCGCTGCTTTGAGGCTATCCTCGAATATACCCAGGCTCTCGCCGACCTGCTGCTCAGTGACGACAAGCGGCGGGGCGACGCGAATCACGTTACCGAACATCCCGATGGGATGGATGCAGGCCAATCCGCGCAGGTAGCACTGATGGACGATCTCCGCCGCCAGCCCAGCAGCCGGCTGCTTAGAAGCCTCATCCTCGACGATCTCCAGTCCCAAGACCAGTCCCATACCGCGCACATCGCCAAGCTGCTCATATTCTTGCTGCATCTGCTTAAAGGCCTCCATCATAAGCCGGCCCATACGCGCTGAATTCTCCACCAGGTGCTCACGTTCGATGATCTCAATTGAAGCAAGCGCCGCTACCGCGCTCAGGGGATTACCTCCGAAGGTCGAACCCATCGAGCTGGGTGGAAGCGCATCCATAACCTCACTTGTGCCAATTACTGCCGAACAGGGCATGCCTGAGGCCAGCCCCTTGCCCAGCGTTACCAGGTCGGGCTGGATATCCCAGTGCTCCATACAAAACATCTTCCCGGTGCGGCCAAATGAAGACTGTACCTCATCCAATATGAAGATAAGTCCTCGTTCCCTGCGCCACTGGTCGAGTCGTTCAAACCAGCCCGGCGGCGGAATGATACTTCCGGCCCCACCCTGATACGGCTCAGTTATCACCGCGCACAGTTCCCCACAACTCTCCTGAGAGACTACCCAGTCAAGATACTCCAGACACTGAAAGCCGCAGCTTTCCGGACCCTCATAGCCGAATGGGCAACGGTAGCAGTAAGGGAAGGGTGCATGGATGCAACCAGGCACCAGCGGCCCGTAGCCTTCGTGGACGCCCAGGCTTGCCCCTACCGAAGCCGCTCCCAGCGTCCGCCCGTGGAACGCCCCATGAAAACCGATGATCTCCCAGCCCTCGTGGGCGCGGCGGGCCATGCGAATAGCTGCTTCGGTAGCATCGCTGCCCGTAGTGACAATAAATGTCTTGTCCAGATGCTTGGGGCTGATTTCCACCAGCTTCTCAGCTAGCTCAACGCGAGGGGGGCTGATGAAGTCGTAACAGTTAAACAGCTTCTCGGCCTGGGCTTTGACCTGCTCCACATAGTAGGGATGGCAGTGCCCGACATTCGCCACCAGTACACCACTGCTCCAGTCCAGGAACTGGTTGCCGTCCACATCGGTGATGATACAGCCAATAGCTTTATCCCAGACGAGGGGCTCTTGATAACCTATCGAGCGGGGCTCATATTGCTGGGATTTCGCCAGATAATCACGTGCTTTGGGGCCGGGCAGTTCAGTGACAATATTGGGCATAGCAGTGACCTTCTTTCTCAGAGACTCTTTCTAACAACTATGTACACACAATCACACTCTGTCTGTTCGCAGAGAACAGGTCTTAACGGCATTTAAGCCCGACAGGGGCAGCTTGGGCGCGGGCACCCCGGTCAGAATATACCCGTTCGCCGAGTCAACTCGTAGCCTTCCCGGTAAACGCCTCCACATATTTGCCATTCCTCAGAGCGCACCACTTCGTCACCATAGGCGCATATATCGCGCACAGAAGGGACACGCTCGAACAGCAAATCGAACAACTCTCTGGCCTCCATAGTCGCGCCGGGCATCAGGCCCAGCTTCTGAAAGACATCCAAGTCTTTCTTGAAATCCCTAGCCAGCCCGCCCGCGTGTACACACCGCCCTGTTCCCGGGTGAAAGCCGTCACAGCACTCACACGCCTGACAACAGCCCTCTACGAGGGTAATCGGCACGTCTGGCTGCTGCTGGATTCTCTGCAATACCTCGTAGAGCGTATCATTAGGACGGGGTGACTGGCCCTGGCCTCCGGCGTACCAGCAGCACAGACACATGAGGTGGTGAGGCCGGATGTATAACTGTTCCCCTTGGGCGATCTGCTTAACGTTGCGCTCGCGGTATTCCTGCATTTCCTCGTCGCTGCGCTGGTAGACTACAGCCTGCCAGCCTCGGGTGCGGACACTCTCGTAGGCTCCACTATGAGCCAGTGGGCATCCCTCCCAGCCCGGCGTATCGTAGGCGCAGAGACCAATGGGGCTCTCAATTCTTTGGAAGAGCAGCGTGTACAGATAGCGTGCTCGCCGAACCGAACCTGGCACCAGGCCAAGTCTCTGCAGCACATCCAGATCCCGCTTGCGGTTGAACACATCCTGTGGATCAAGCTCACTATAGATGGGGATTTCATCCGCGTTCGATTCGAGTCTGATGGTAACCGTCGGATCTTTCCGCACCTTGCCAAGAATCTCTCTATCCCTTTCCTGTTCCAGCAACGGGCATTCAGCCCCGCCGAGAATACAGACCGTACTTACTAATTGATGCGCGTACATCGTGATGCCCGGCGTCTGGCACAATCCATCATCTAGCCTCGTCTCGCCGATCATGTCATATCATTCCCCTGTGTAGAGACGGCCCGGGCCGAGTTATACCGCTACCGTGGGACCGGGCAGTTTGGTCAGAATTCCAGCCATTGCCACCAGATGACTTGCACTGACAATCAAAAGTTAGTTCGGGGAGCCTCGCCAGCCACTGTATACGTGTCTATAATATCAGTAACATTATTGCCGTGCAAGTGCATCTTGTCCAGAGTAGCCACCTCTGCGAGCCGATGTATCTTGGAAACCCCAAAATTGGCATCCGGGAGGCGAACAATTGCCAGTTCGTTCGTGTCTATACTATTGAGAGAAACAAAGCAGGCATCACATCATCAGGACGCTAAAGAGTGTCCAAACAAGTATTTTGAGAAAGCCCTTGACAGCGAAGTGGTTTTTAGTTATACTACACACTTGCCAATACAAAGTACACAAGTGATCCTTGAAAACCGAATAGCGTGTAGTCAAGCTTGGATCTTTGGCATATAGGAGTATCCTCCGTCCCGGGTCATTGGCCCGGAAATGGAGATGTAGTTTTAAATTGGAGAGTTTGATCCTGGCTCAGGACGAACGCTGGCAGCGTGCCTAATGAATGCGAGTCGCGCGAGAACCAGACGAAGGATTCCTTCGGGATGATTTGGTCTGGGGAGAGCGGCAAACGGGTGAGTAACACGTGGGTAACCTGCCCTTCAGACGAGGATAACCCGCCGAAAGGCGGACTAATACTCGATGGTGAGATGCCGACATAAGTTGGCTTCTCTAAAGGCTCCGGCGCTGAAGGATGGGCCCGCGGCCGATTAGCTAGTTGGTGAGATAACAGCTCACCAAGGCAACAATCGGTAGCCGGTCTGAGAGGACGGTCGGCCACACTGGGACTGAGACATGGTCCAGACTCCTACGGGAGTTAGCATCAGGGAATCTTGCACAATGGGCGAAA
>JALGTD010000293.1 GCA_029821515.1 Candidatus Zipacnadia bacterium
CTTCCTCATCCTATTCCCGCCTCACCGTTCGGCTTATGGCAAAGATGAAGATGGCCGTGGTCAGGCCTGCTCCAATTGCTGCTTCCGCCATAGCCACGTCGGGAGCCTGCAAGAAATAGAAGATTATTGATGCCATCAGGCTCACCAGCGCACAGGCGATGACGGCATTCATCAGGTCACGGAAGGCTGCCGCACACACGGCGGCAACCACCAGCACCAGCACCAGGAATGTCTGGAATACAATCATTGGGCCTGTCTCCTGCAATCCTCAAACTCCTGGGATTTATCTGTGACGGTCTGTTCACAGAGCGGCACGTCTGTTTTACAGGCCGCGCGCCCCAACGCATGACTGGATATAGGGTTTGTAAGAAGAATGAAAAGGGCAATGAGAAGCGCTTTCAGAAACCAGTCCGGCTGCATTATGCCCACGCCGATGATGGTCAGGAACGCGCCCAGCGTGGTGCACTTGGTCCCTGCCTGCAGCCGGTTATACACGTCAGGAAACCTGAAAATCCCCAAACTGCCCAGGAACAGGAAAATCGTGCCGGTGCTCGTAATGATGGCTCCAGCGATCAGCATTACAGCCCTCCTTCCAGGTATCTGGCAATTGCCACGGCGCCGATGAAAGTCAATACCGCATACACCAGCGCCACATCCAGATACACGTACCGCTGAAACACAAATCCCAGCAGCACGAGCAGCGCGACCGTCACCGTGGTGGTTGTATCCACCGCCACGGCTCGATCCACGGTAGTGGGCCCACCGAGCATACGGAGCAAGCACAGGAGAATACCTGCCCCTATGACAACCGGAAAAACAATCTGGGTCAGAACCTCCAACCCGCTCATTCAAAAATCACCTTCAGATATTTTTCGAACCTCTCGCCGATCGCCTCTGTGGCACCTTCGACTTCCTCAGCCTTTACGTTTATCCAATGAATGAGTAAATTGTCGCCAATTATATCCAGAGTAAACGTCCCCGGGGTCAGCGTAATGGAGTTCGCCAGGGCCATCTTGGCTATATCCGACTTCAGACCGGTCTTGATAACCACGATTCCCGGGTTTATGGGCATCTTCGGATGAATCACCCGGTAGGCGACGTCGAAGTTAGCCTTCAGTATCTCTGCCCCTAGTACTACGAGGTAGATGAAAAGGAATAGCACCCGCTTAGCGCTGAAAGGGGGAAGGCCCAGACGGAAGTAATAGCGACTCAGCCACAACGCAACCACTACGGATATGGCAATGCCCACGCCGACCTCCTGAATCTCCACACTGGAGGTGAGGGCCAGCCATACAGCAAGGGAAAAGACCAGCAGGTAAGCAAAGCTTTTGATCCGCTCGGCAGCGGTAATGTTTTGTTGTTCCATAGTGCAATCTTTTATACGCAGCAGACCAGGCGAGCCATCTCACTCGCTATATCAACGCAAGAGACCTTGATGTCTTCGGGCATATCCAATTGGCAAGGCGCAAATGATAGAATGGCCTTCACGCTCGCCTCCGCCAGACGCTGCGCCACTGCTGGTGCTTCCGAAGTGGGCACAGCCATAATGGCCGCTCGAATGTCTTCAGCCTTAATTCGTTGTTTCATCCGGCTGGCATCTTCCACGGTGACCCCGTGGATCTTCTGCCCTATCTTGCGCTTGTCAGCGTCGAAAGCTGCCACAATGTTGAATCCCTCATCCTCTAATCCCGGGAACCCAAGCAGAGCCCTCCCCAGGTTTCCTACTCCAACCAGGGCGACATTCACGACCTGGTCGGTCCAGGTTGAGAATCGAGCGCAGTTCGTTGGTCAGCCCATCCACCTTGTACCCTACGCCCCGCACTCCGAATTCGCCGAAGTAGGATAGGTCCTTTCTTACAGTGGAGGACTTCACATGGCATTCTTTGGCCAACTCCTGAGACGAAACAATGTGAGTACCTTTCTTCTGCAGGCAGCGAAGCTGCCGCAGGTAAAGGAACAGCCGGCCGCTGGTTTCTTCTGGAATTGACTTTGCCATTTCTCCTAATATTGTTCGTTATTATATCAGCTTGTGATTGTGATGTCAAGCACTACTGATCATCTAAGGCAGCGTTTCCGGTTCTTGCGCCACGCGTGCCAGCGTTTTGGGCAAGTACCGTTAGCTCATCATCCACGATGCCCAGGGTTATCCGGTCGAACCAGGTCTTTCCTTGCTGGGGACCGGCGGTTAGGTTGATCCGCGCAGTCCTCGCGCGGCGGGAAACCCGAATGCGTTCATCTAATACACACCATTGGTCAACGCAGTCGGGTAACGGAAAAGCAACGCGGCCGGCGTCTTTGCCGGCCTCGTCGCGGAACTCAAGGCTCACCGAACCGCGAAGTTAGACCTTTGACCGAAATCCCGTCTTGGAATCATTCCCTGCGCTGGCGCTCACTGTCCTTGTACGGAGTCTTGCATTCGATGAGCACGCTGGCCGGCACTCCCTGGTATCCGGGGTCGCCCACGGCTACCTCGGTGTCGCGACGGAGAATGTTTCCGTCCTGACCCTCCTTGGAAGATCGGCTCCATCCTGCCGGCACAACGTCGCCCATGGTAAAGTGTCCATTGGCCAGCAGGTTCCATGGCTCCGAACCGGCGCTGTCAGAATGACCAATATGCGCACTGAAACACAGCAGCACAAAGCAGGCAATACAGATCGCCGCCAGCTCTCCGCTCAAAGATTGGATTGGAAAATAGTGAGGTAGACTGAAGTTGCTCGTGCCCAAAACTTCCTAGGATAGAGATTGTTGCAAAAGTCTGCCAGAGGGTATAGCGAGGGGGGACCTGATGTCAAGACGGCGGTGTGGGCCGTGAAGGCGTAGTACATAGTGCCGTCATCGGCCTTGCCCAGATCGGGCAGCAGCGAGGCGTTAGGAAAGCCATGTCAACCGGGACGACTTCGAGGAACGGTTCTGCCACGCCACTCCGTGGGTTGGTGTAGTGCCACGAACGATGTGGCCGCGGCTGCGGCCAACAACAGGTATTTGCCAGACATCAGCGTTTACTTCCATACATCTCTAAGATGGACGCGCTTGCCGGTCTTCTGGGCTAGGCGGCCAGCCTCAGCGATGGCAATGCACTCCAGCATCTCTTCGTACGGCACCTGCGGCTGGCCGGTGCGCACCATCTTCCTGATCTTCCTGAGAATCTCGGCAGCACCGAAGGGGAACTCGAAATCGCCGATCTGCCAGGAGGGGATGGCGCCCTGCGCGCCAAATGCGCTCACATATAGCGAGCAGTGGTAGGTCGGGCCGGAGTCGCAGTTGAGCATCACGCCGGCCGTGGGGCGGTCGGGGGTATCGCCATAGTCGAGATGCAGGTAGGCCAGCTCCGAGGGCCCCATGCAGTCCACGGCGGCCACGCCCGGCCCGAAGATGTGCTGCGCCAGGCTGATGGTGTGGATGGATCCCGCCAAGGTCCCCCCAGCCCCTTTGATCGAACCGAAGCCAACGGGCCTGACTTCCTGAAGCCGGTCGCGGAAATGTCGGGCGTGCGGCACCGCGCGCAGTATGGACAGGGATATAACCGGTGTATTGTGCTGCTGGGCGAGGGCGACAATCTCCTCGGCATCGCCCAGCCGATATGCCAACGGCTTATCCACGAAGGTAGGCACGCTCTTTTTCAGGCCTGACGTGGCGAGCTCGAGATGGTCGGAGCCGTCGCCGTTGC
>JALGTD010000055.1 GCA_029821515.1 Candidatus Zipacnadia bacterium
CTGTCCGGCGCGGCGGCTGAGGATGTAGTCGAGGTCAAGCTGAACGGGATCTTGCTCACGGCCCCGACGATGCAGGACGATGGCTGGCGGATATTTGCGCTTACACCCCAGTATTTTGCCGTCGGTGAGAACCTGGTTACCGTATGGGCGGCACAGGCGCAAGGCCCGATCACCATTGAGAAGCTGGAGGTGCACGTTAACTACAAGGACTAGCAGAGCCAGACTGCCCAGTGCTGAGCAGTCGACGCGGATGTACGAGACGATGGTGCTTATCCGCAGGTTCGAGCAGCGCGTTAACGCGCTGCGTCGAGGCTGAAAGCGAATACTCGTCCGGGGCGTAATGCACACGATGCTTGCAACACTTGACGAAGGAGAGTAGCCATGGCCAAGCCAGCAGGCCGGTTGCAGCGCAAGTATCGAGTAATGTGGAACGACGACGGGGGTACACACGGCCTTTACTATCCCCCCCTTACCGCCGAGCGCTACCGGCAGATCCACCTGGGCTATCATGACGGCTCCCCGGTGGACTGCTATCTGTTCCCCATTTGCTACAGCGGCTACACCACCACCTACCCCACCAAGGCCCGAGGTTTCGCCTTCATTGTTGATCGCCTGAAGCAGATGGAGGCAATGGGAGCAAACGGCAATCGCGAGGGGCACAAGAGCCTGCACTGCTATCACTTTGCCGAGAACATTCGCCGGCTGTTTGAGCAGGGCCACGACCCGACCGAGCTGCTCCTGCAAGAATCCCGGCGGCTGGGTATTGACTTCTGGCTGCACCTGCGTATGAATGACTGGCATCACTGGGCCAGCAACGAAGAGGACCCCGAACGTCCCGGCTTGCCCACCGGGCTGAATCTGTTCAGCAGTCCCTTCTACGAGGCCCACCCGGAGTACTTCATCGGTGCAGACGGCATCGCGGGCTACAAGGGTGAGCATCCCCCGACGGCGATGCGCTGGTTCCAGGATTTCGCTCACCAGGAAGTCCGCCAGGTGCGTCTGGAGGTGATGGTGGAGGCCTGTGAGCGCTACGATGTGGACGGTTTCCAGTATGACTTTATGCGCATTCCCGGCTACTTCAAGATCGGTCAGGAGCGGGCGAACGCCCACCTCATCACCGACCTAATCCGGGAAAGCCGGGCCGAGCTGGATCGCATCGGGGAGCAGCGCGGCAAGTACCTGGGCTTTGCTGTGCGCGTGCCCAGCACCATCGCCGGGGCCCAGGCAATTGGCCTGGACGTGCCGACCTGGATCAACGAGGGACTGGTAGATATTGTCGTCCCTTCGTGCTTCTACTGCACCGACTTCGGCGTGGACATGCAGGAGTGGGTGGAACTGACCCAGAATACGCCCGTCTGGATCTACCCGGGTCTGGAGGAGGCCTACTGGGCCGGCTACACCGGAGAAGCGGACGTGGACTTCCTGTGGGGGGGGCAGGGCGCCAAGCGCCTGCGGCTCTCCGACGAAATGATCAACGCGCTGGCCGCCAACCACTGGGCCAGCGGCGTGGATGGCCTCTACCTCTTCAACTGGCATTGCAAGAGCTGGGAAGGTGATCGGCTCAACCTTAACAATCTGGGTGATCCGCTGCGGGTGAAGTATCGCGACAAGTTGTACCCCCTCACGCGACGCGACGGCCAGTATGAGTACTGCGACCTGCAGGTTGGCCCCCTGCCCGCACAACTGGGTCAGGAGCCGCTAGTCATGCAGATGCGCATCGCCGACGATTTGGCCGAAGCGGGCACTCGCCTGGAGAGCTGCGAACTGTGGGTGCATCTGGTGAACACGAGCGCTGAGGACTATATCGAGGTCAAGGTCAACGGGCATGTCCTGGAGTGCGGCAATCCCCTGGAGCCGAGGACGATGCACGCGCCCGTCTGGCTGCAGTATCCGCTGGCGCCGGAGCAGGTACGCCAGGGCTACAACGAGATATCATTGCGCGTGGTATCGCGAGACCTGCCTCGTGTGCTGCAGGAAGAGATGCCGATCGAGGTAGCGGACGTGGAGCTGAAGATCCGCTATTACTTCCCGAATGGCAAAGGCCGCGAGCCGCGGGGATACCGACCCCGGACCTAGCAGCCTGCCGGAGGATCTCCTCAGATGCGGCAAAATATATTATGAAGAGTATAAGCCGGATCAGCAATTACTTTTGCCGTCTGATTTAGACAATTAGCTGGAAGAGGGCCATCTGGCTCATTTCATTCGCGACTTCCTATTCAGTTGTGGGCGGCAGGTCCGAAGGCTCCAGGAAGGTGCCCCGGATCCAGGGAATGCCGTAGCTACCGCCGAGTGAAGGCGCTGCGTCGTCGGTGTAATGCGCCACGAAGATCCGTCCGTCATCAAGCTGGATCCAGCCGGAATAGCCCTGCTCGTCCCCGTTGGCGCTGGCCTCGACCTCGACGATGTGGTCCAACTGGTATTGATCCGGGAACCCATCGCGCTCGGCGACCCACGAAGTCACTCGTCGTCCCACCTGGGGGTCGTCGGTTATCGCCTCAAACCGCCGCCAGATACTATAGCCGGTAACCTCCGGCACGATATCCGGCGCACGCACATACAGCCAGCTTGTGCTGTCAGCCACTTCATTGCCAAAAGCCAGGCCGTAGCTGCTTATCCTAATGGGCAGCCACGACGATATCTTTTTCAGGCTACTGTCGCCCTTGTCTGTGTCCCAGGCCAACTCCCCATCAATGTACAGCTCCATCCGCCCTACTCGGCTGAGGATACGGTAGCTGTGGAACTGGCCCGGCGTCACCTCAGCCCGCAGCGAGGGTTCGTGGGCCATCACTACATGATCGGGGAAGAGCCGTAGTACGCCGGCAAACGGCACCACTACACTGGCCGCCCGCCCCTCGTTGGCCAGCACTTGCACCTCGAAGCTCAGCTCCAGCGTGCCCTCGGCTGTGTCCGGTGGGTACAGATTGTACTTCGTGAACTGCCCGCGTCTTCCGTCGTTGTCAAGGTGCAACTCGCCCTCCTTGAGACCGACCGTGTGCCGGTCGTTGAAGTGAGCGCCTACCGGCTGAGGGCCAGTGGCATCGTCGACGTCGCCAATCCACGCCCACAGGCTCGCGTGCCCCACGCCCGAACGAAAGGTATTCATCACTCGCCCATCCTGCAAGAAGCCTGCACAGGTACGCCCGGTGATGGGAAAGGGCAGATCCTGAAACACCCACGTTTTGCCCATGTCATCTGAATACACCCTCGCCCCGGGGCGGGTCCCGTTGCTGTCTCTGGCATATGCCACCAGGCGGCCCGGCGTGATCTCCAGGGTGCTGGGTTCGCTGAGCGTGTGGGGCGGGGCCACAGGCCCGGACCGGAACTCCCAGGTCTGACCCTGGTCTGTGGAGCGGTAGAAGTCGAGCTTCTCCGTGCGAGAGGGAGCGTCTCTTTCGGGGGGGAAATAGGTCGAAGTTGACAGGAGCCAAGAGTCATCGGCCAACTCGAGAATCCGGCCAGGCACGTAACACTGACTGCTGCCACCTGAGGCCACGGGGTCAAACCGGGGCAGGCTGCGCCAGGTCTGGCCGCCGTCCTCGCTTTGCCAGAAGTCTATTTTCGTGCAGCCGGCCACGTCGCACAGCAGCAGGAGCGAACCGTCATTCAACCGCTGGAGGCGCGGGCAGTTCATCCCTCCGCCGCCTATCCCCACCGGCTCGGACCAGGTTCGGCCCAGGTCGTAGCTGTGGGCCACCGACAACCCGCTCGTGCCGCCACTATGGGAACTGTTACGCCACACGCAGACCAGATGGTTAGGTCCGGCCTGGGCGACATCGGGAAAGGCAGCATGAACGCCAGGCTTGCGGAAAACAGTCACGTGCTTGTCCGGCTTGCGCCACGTAGAACGCATTGATTGAAAGGTGAAGCCGCGGTTCGGACCCACCACCCGGTTTGGTTTGGCCAGGGGGTGGGGACGCACCTGCTCCGCCAGGGCGTAGGGCTTGTCCCGCACCATCAGCCCCTCGATGGGCGGCGCATCCGGGTACAACTCCACCTGCACGCTGTTGATCTGCTGAGCATCGGTGGTGAGTGCCACGTCCTCAGCCAGGAAGAACCAGTCATCTTCGCCCTGCCCGCTCACCCATGCTGACATCCGCTTGTTGTTCAGGTCAAGGCGCAGCTTGAAGTCGTAGGGCGTGTTGGGGCGCGCGTACGGAGCAAAGTAGTCTATGTAGCCGTCGGATACCCACGCGGTGACATGGGCCCGTCCTCCCATTCGCCGGTCATCCGCCAGCCCGAAGCGCACCACTGGCGTGAACTGCCCCTCCACTTCGCTCCCCAGCGCTATCGTCTCCAGGAACTGGGGACGGTCTTCCGGGATCGGCTTCTGCTCCTGTACTACAAACCCGGCCGGCACGGCCTCCTCCGCTCCCACGTCACCCAGGCCCTCGACCGCAGCTACCACTCCCTCCGGCCGCCACTGGGGCATCCCATCCACGTAGTTGAGCGGATTCGCCGGCCCCATGTGGATCGTGGCGTAGACGTATACCGTCCCCTCCACCGCCTCTATTTCACCCTCGTAGACCTGCAGAGAGTCGCGGGCGCCCTCGTGCTGAAACGACAGCGCTGGCGGCGCCGCCCAAGCCCCACCTACCAGGAATAAACCAGCCAACAGGCATATCAGGCCCACTTCCCCCCACGAGTTCAGAGATATATATTGCATGACCTTGCCTCCTTCGCGGATAAAGCACTAACGAACATCAAACTCGACGGTCGGTCGTTTCATTAAGATACGAATCTCAGACAACTTCGATATTGGGTATAAGTAAGCCTCCCGGTGGGTAGCAGTTTGCTGAGTCCTGAGCACATTGTAATTAATTTCGGGCCAACAGTCCATTCCATTTCAGCTTCAGGAGCATAATCATACCCCCTTAATCTGCAACACTTGTCGCCAACAGCAGCCCGGTGACTCATTTCTCGCCTACTGCCGTATGATCGAATGAGGCGAAATACCGGGGTAGCTCATAAGGCATCATCAGATACAGTTGCATCTCGACGGACGCATACTCCCTGAACTGCAGGGCATATTCGCGATATTCCCAGAGCATCTGCCGGTAGTTGCGCTGGGCGGCGCGGGCGCTCCGGAAAGAGGTGGCAAATCTACTGTTGTTAAACTCCTCTGCGCTTTGGTCTTTGAGTTGAACAGCTTTCGCAAAGCACTTCCGAGCACGGGGCACGTCAACATTGAGATCAACCAGGTGATGGTTGACGTATTCCATTTTCGCGTCCAGGTAGCGCAACAACGACTGAGCAGCGGCGGCCACCGCTGGCAGATGCTGCTTGATCTGAGTGGTGTGCTGAGGCTGGCAAGCCCCTGCCTCTTCGATAACGATTACGTCAGTTATCTCAATGTTGTGTGGCCCAACGATGAGCTGGTCGTCCTCCTGGCGCAGCTCCACTTGTTCTATCTGGGGGAAGCCGAAGTTATAAGCGCGCAGCTCGCCGTCTAGTTGCGGCGGTCGGGGTAGTGTTATCTCGACATTAGCAACCGCTTCATCCATCGCGTACTGGTAATTGTCGCGAATGACGCTGGCGATGAGAATCGTGTGGTCAGGCAGGTCAATCCGGCCCACGTCAATATCGTCGCGTGCGCAGTGGGCGCCGTCGCGGACATCGTCACCGGCCACGATCTCTTCCCCGATGATCTCCAGCTCGTGGGACATTATGACCGCTTCAGCGGTGCGGTCACCGATGTCGTTGTTCGCCGGCAATAGCCCTTGAATTGGCCAGAACATGAAGCCGCGCACGCCGTGGGCCATCGCGCCCCAGCACAGCAGTCGGAACTGCCCCGGTGCAGGATACTGGAGCTGATCGCTCCAGGTGTAACCTTTGCGGGCGTGAAAGCTGTAGATCCCCGAGCATTGAAAGGCCGTCCATAGGTACTTGTGCCCCGTCGTATCGCGGTGGCCGTCGAGCCAATCATGGAAGTAATACCAGTAACCATCCTCGGGGAGAGGATAGTGGTACGGGGCATAAATGTTGAGCACTTCCATAAACTTCTTCTGGTCGTCGAGCGCGCCGATAATGTCGGCCAGGGCCGGATGAGTCTGGTCGGTTTGCCGGATGGCGGCAACTTTGTCCTGAATGATCTTCAGGTGCTCTTCGCCGGCCGCATCATCCATCAAGAACCAGGCGAGCATGGCAGGATGCTTCACCAGCCACTCAGCGGGCGGGTCATAGCCCCGCAGCCCAACCATCAGGTGCAGACCCGCTTCCGCCGCGTGATCGAGGACAGGGCGGTCGGGCCTGCCCGAACAGGCGTTGAAGCGGTATTGCTTCAGCGTTTCAAAGGAGTTGCCTTCTCGCCAGATAGGCCCCCAGTACAGGAACGGCTTGCCGTCCACGTACATCTTGCCGTCTTCAAAGCGCACGTTGTCCTCGCCGGCTGTAGCAGGGCCGCCTGCCAACAAGCCACTAGCCGACATAACGAACAGCAACAGCGTCACCGTGCGTCTGTTCATCTTCTTACCACTCCTCATTTCGTCAGATATTTGAGGCGGATTATGTATTCGCCAGGTCGGAAGACGTGGTGGCTACACGTAATGCAGGGGCGCAGTTCGTCCTTAAGTATCTGGCCGTCCAGCGCGCAGGAGCTGTGGCCGTAGTCGCTGTCCAGGTCAATTGCCAGATAGTAGCAGGCACCACCGCCGCTTTCTGCTGTGAAGGAAATGACATTGGTGCCATGTTTCAGGATGGCCGGATCGACGCTTAATTCGTACCATCCCGCAGTGGCCACCTCGTCGAAGGGCCGCTTCAACACCAACTGATCGTTGAGGTAGACCTCGAGATCGGGCCATTCTTTGTCCGCTGGCGCGCCGTCGAAGTAGTTCTGTGATGCCCAATCGTACGGGTCATATCCCATCTGATACTGAATGACCGCCTGCCTGATGTTAGCTGGGTCTTCGGCCAACACTATCTCCTTGTACAGAACCTCGTTGCCGCCTGAGACCTGCCCCCACATGGAGTCCTGTTCACCGTCGTCGTATTTGATCGTTTGCCAGGCAGCCGCTCCCTTGGCGGATGTGGCTACCTCGCGGAACTGGAAGTCATATTCGCCCTCCTCGCCGGTCAGGAGAACCATCGCCAGGTACCTGGTATCGGGCTGAGCTGTGAAGACGTCGGCGAGCGGCATTGAATACTCGCCCTTGATGGAATTGGTTGACGACAAGATACGTACTGCAGTCGGGCCAGTCGCCGCCAGTCGAAACAGCCCAATGGTCTCCCTGGCATTCAGGGTCAATTTGTAAGTCTTGCCCACCTGCGTGTATAGCTCAAAGAGAGTCAGAGGGAGGTCGGTCGCTATCTGGCCGTGGTGCGTGGTGTCGGGTGACAGCTTGATAGCCTTCTCCGCACCAATCGTGAAGGTATTGGTCGGCTGAGTGCCGTTGATCACCAGTTGGGTAGCCCAAACCTGGCCGGGCTCGCCGCGGAAGATATAGATGTCAGGCGCTTTGCGGCGCAGGGGGAACTTGATGACGTCACTGCGGGACATGCTCGGCCGGGTAATATCCTCGAGCCGGTCGTAAACGCCCAGTACGTTGCGCTCCTCATAGAACCTTGGGCCGCTCGGCCCAAACTTCCGCACCGCGCCGCAGATTGCATAGAACCCCTCTGTCTCAATCGGCAGGGCGAACCATCGTCGGTCCCAGGTACAGAGCCGATAGTGCTTCCAGCGCTCTGTGGAAATCTGGGGCACTTCAAAAGTTGTCGGCTGACCCGGGGTTAGTTGATATACTGACTCGGTGGAGCCATCTGGCAGTGTTGCGGTTGTATACACGGGCAAATCCTGCGCGAGCAATCTGTGACAGCTAAGTGCAACAACCATCGCCAAAATGAGAATGACTATGCGCGGTACAAAGACCATCGTAGTAACCTCCTTAGTGTAAGAACCTTTAGCTACCCAACAGATTACAGTTGCACAAATATCATCCAACATTGCCAGACAATTGTCTATCAAGCCGGACTTAGTTTATTCTCCGGCTATTGCCGTGTGATCGAACGAGGCGAAGTACCGGGGCAGCTCATAGGGCATCGCCAGATACAGTTGCATATCTTCCGAAGCATATTCCTTGAACTGCTCGGCATACTCGCGATACTCCCACAACATCTGCCGGTAGTTGCGCTGGGCGGCGCGGGTGCTTGCGAAAGATGCCGCAAACTCTGCATGGTTAAACTCTTCGGCGCTTTGTTCCTTTAGCTCGACGGCCCGATTGTAGCAGTTGGTGGCGACCGGCAGGTCCACGTCCAAGTTGACCAGGTGTCGGTGCACGTAATCCATCTTCGGATGCAGATAGTGCAGCAATGACTGCCCAGCAGCCGCCACGGCCGGTAGGTGCTGC
>JALGTD010000056.1 GCA_029821515.1 Candidatus Zipacnadia bacterium
TGGACGGCGTCCATGCCTTCGCGCGCCGCCTCGATGCCACCAATCGCGGCCACCGAACGATTGGGGGAAAGCTCGCCACTTTCAGTCATATGCAGCGTGGCCTCCAGATCGTGAATGCGCGAGCCGCTGGTGCCAGTGTAGCGGACGCCGTCTAAAGCCACTGAACTAAGATCTATTTGCACCATCGTGCCCCGCTGCATACCGGCAAAGAAATTGACCACACCACCATCAGCTATGTACTGGGCTGCCTGCACCGCCAGCGGGGCAACCGGCACCATCACCACAACATCGTCGAAACCATCGGTGGCAATCTCGCGCAGACGCCGGTCGAAGGTCTCCTGCCCCAGCTCCTCGGGATTCAAACAGATCAACTGCTTCCCCAATTCGTCAGCAACCGGCACAAGCTGCTCGGCAACTACTGCCAGGCGGCCCGCCGCAATGTCGGTGGCCACCACCACCTGGGGCCCGTCGGGACTTTCCAGAGCAAGCTGAACATGCATCTGGCCCATCGGCCCGCCGCCGCCGACGATGAGGACCTTGCCACGCCGCCGCCGACGATGAGGACCTTGCCACCGGCTGCCAGGCGCGGATTACGGCTGGAGCTGTAAGCCTCGGAGATGTCCGGCCCGCGGCAGCCCAGGTAGCGGACGTAGTCATAATGAATTCGGCCCAGGTCAATCTCGACGGGTCGCGGAAGCGGCTCATCAGTTACCAGCACCAGCGCCCCTTCGCGGCCCAGGGCAACGGAAGCGGCCTCAACCAGCTCAGGCGCCGGCCGCCCCAGTAGAATTATATCATCGAAGCCGTCAGGTGCCACTTCCTCTTCCAACTCGTCTATTGACTCGGCTGCAGCGCTGGGCACTTCCTGAAGCTGAGCCCCCCACTTCTGGGCTGTCGCCACGAGTTCTTCGCGAAGCTGCTCAGATACTCCGGTGTAGAGTATCTTATCGGGGCCCTGCTCCTCCTCAGCCAAAGCTCCCAGCGAGTAGCCCTCTACTTCCTCGCCGCCGATAAACCAGGCTGCGCCGCCGGCGGCAAGCTGGCGGCGGAAGTCAGTATGATAAGCATGAATGACACAGGCCCACGGCTCCGACAGTGCTGTCTCCGCATAGCCGGTCTCCGGCTGGACCGGAATCAGATACAAACCTTCGTCACCCTCCAGAATCTCCTTGCCCAGCAGCACATATTGTTCAAAGGCCCCGGGCAGCATATATCCAAAAGCCAGATTAATACCCTGGTAGAAGATATCTGCCTGCACCACAAAGCGATCACCTATGC
Organism: Candidatus Zipacnadia bacterium; assembly: GCA_029821515.1. Taxonomy (GTDB): domain Bacteria; phylum Armatimonadota; class Zipacnadia; order Zipacnadales; family Zipacnadaceae; genus JALGTD01. The sequence goes on from JALGTD010000056.1 coordinate 1,279, forward strand.
TGAATTTGTTAGCAATGTCGCTGCCGACCTTGACAATGGTCAGGGCTACCTCATGGCCGGGAATGATAGGATTAGTGGCCAGGTCGCGACCATACAGACGGGGGTGCTCACCACCCAAGCGCAGTATCTTCACATCGCTGAAGCACAGGCCGGCGGCATCCACCCGTGCCAACAGCTCGCGGGGACCGGGCTGAGGGACTTCTATTTCTACTGGCTGCTCATCGCAGCCGAAGTTTTCCAGACCCGCCCCAAACACCTGCCAGGCCTTCATAGCTGCAGGAATCTCCTGCTGACCAGATCGATACCGCTCCATAAAATCATTCATATAGCATTCTCCTGAAGAAAACAAAACAGTTGGAAGCCATCCGGCAACACAACCACGCTAGGGGGAATATGTGCCTTCCAGGCACAGAGTGGGCAATGCAGTATTCCAGGCCACTCAGTGCTTGGTAACTACCAGGCCCACAACCGGCCGATCCAGATCAGAATAGCCGAAATAGCCCAGCAAGATCCATTTCTGGTTCTCGCTGTATTCCTCGGTGCTCTGCCCCAGTCCGCTCAGGGCCAGGCCAGCATTGACCTGCATCCCGTCATATTCAGTCACCAGCGTCAGTCCCCCGGTCACCGGCACCGATAGCCCCCCAAAGGGATTGCTGCCAAACCGCCCATCGCCCCAGCCGATGGTTAAATAGCTATCACCGAGTAGATCAAGATGCCTGGTGGCCACACCGTAAATTGAACGTGCCCCATGGGGATCGCCGACATAGTTCTGGCGCTGGTTAAGGATGTCCTGGACGCCAACGGCCAATGCCCAACCACGTTGGCCGCCGTCAACCAGTTGGTACTGAAAGTTATAGGCTTCGGCGATGTCAGTACCGGTGGCCATCCAGGACCCATATATGCCATGGCCGGGCCTTCCCGCGCCCAGGCCAATAAATCCCGTGCCGTTGACGCCGGCCCCCCCAAAGCCGATTTCCACGCTGCCGCTGTTGCTGCCGCTGTTGTAACCTATCACCCAATTGTCGGCGGTCGGGGTGTAGGCAACCGGAACATTCTGCTGCAGCGCGCCGTCGAAGCCGACCTGGCCGTCGGGACTGACTGCGAACATATTACCCGGCAGGGTCGAGGAGTGACGGAACTGATAGAATTCGCTCCAGTCGGTATCGCCCAGTACCGGGCCGGCCAGCATCAACCCAAGCAGTATAACTGCCACAAACAAGTAGCTCCGTACCTGTCCCCTATCACTGACATGCCGCACTGGTGACAATCTTTTCATTGCGCAACCTCCTTTGTACCGCTGTCATTCATTCACAGGTAACATCGTTGAAGTTGTATCCGACAATCGCTTTCAGTCGGCAATACAGCTCGCCTCACTGCGATAATGTCTCCTCTAGCTGCGCCAGCCGCTGTTCCAGACGAGCCTGACGTAGAGCATTGGTCAAATCGCCGCGGGTACGCTCAATCATCCCGCGCAGCGCGTCGGACCGCCCGCGCAGGCCATAGCTGATGGCGTTGGGATAGTCAAAGCCCATAATGGTATGATATATTTCGTTCATAGCTTCCAGATATTCCTCGGCCTGCTCCGGGTGGTCTTCGCGGATTAGGTCAAGGACATGGCGGCGGAACTCCCCGCCTACTTCAGCCAGGCCATTAAGCCACGGCGCATAATCAATTTCCAATTCTTCGGGAGTGGGCAAAGGCCGGCCGCTTATTACTGCGCAGGTGATAGCCGCCTCAGCGTATTCCTTTTCAGCATCGCCGACAAATCCACCATAGCGCAAGGCGGGCTGGCTGCTGAACGCACCCAACATCTGGGTGGTAGCCTGGCGAGTCTCCTCCAGAAGCTGCTCTGCCTGCTCGGACTGGTTTCTGTGAATGCTCTTGATACAACTGGAAGCCAGTCGCACGACCTCCCGGGACAGGTTATAGGCTTTCTCACGAGCCTTATCCTGCTCGCCGAAATGGACGCGGATTCGATCACATATCTCAGTTAAACCACTTAGAATGATAACTCACCTCACTGAAGTTGCTCTGCGGCAAGTTGTGCGCCGTGCTGCAGAGCGGCAACATTTGTCGGAATGTAGTCGTGATGGCGTTCGGGCAGCACCCGGTGGAGGGCATCCTCAATAGCCTGAGCCTCCACCACTCCACTGGCTTGCACATACGCGCCCAGTAACACCATATTCGTGGCCTGCTCGCTGCCCAATTCTACTGCAACATCAGTGGCCGCTATGGCTACCAGGTCAATATCGTCGCGCTTGATCTCATCGCCGGCAAGCGAAGAGTTAACAACCGCCAGCCCACCAGCTCGGACCCTGTTCAGGTGGTTGTCAACAGCAATCCCATCCATCAGTATCACGCTGCCGGGCTGGCCCACTACCGGGCTGCCCACCTCACCATCGGCAATCACCAGAGTACAGGTGGCCCGGCCTCCGCGTACCTCCGGGCTGTACAGGGGGAACCAGGACAGCTCCAGGCCCGCTTCCAGGGCCGCCTGGGCCAGGAGTTGACCCGCCAATAGCACGCCCTGCCCGCCCATCCCTGCCATAAACACTTCTTGCCGCATCAATATCGCCTTCTCTGGCTCGGTACGACAGGCGTCTCGCCTGTCATTTGATCAATTGCAGTTCCTGAACAGGCCAGAGGCCTGTTCTACCGACAATTAAAGATTCTTCTCCGCCTGTTCTCCCTGCTCCAATTTGTCCACGAAGACTTTCAAAGGATACTGCTCAACCATAACATCTTCAATCCATTGCAGAGCTTCCAGTGGCTTCATATGCCACCAGGTCGGACAACTACTAATCAGTTCCACCAGCGAGAAGCCCAAGCCGGCCGCCTGCACCTGGAAAGCCTTCTTCAGGCTCCTTTTGGCGTGACGAACACGTTTCGGACTGGTCATCGTCTCCCGCGCCAGGTAAGCGACGCCGGGAATCTGGGCCAGCAGTTCACAGATGTTGAGCGGATAGCCGCCCTGCTCAACGCTACGGCCCAGTGGGGTAGTAGTGGTTTTCTGGCCCATCAGCGTGGTGGGAGCCATCTGCCCCTGCGTCATCCCGAAGACGGCGTTGTTTATGAACACCACTGTGAAATTCTCGGCTCGAGCGGCTGCGTGTAGAACCTCAGCAAGTCCGATAGCCGCCAGGTCGCCGTCGCCCTGATAGGTAAAAACTATGGTATCCGGCTGGCAACGCTTGATGCCAGTTGCCACTGCCGGACCTCGTCCGTGAGCGGCCTGCACAGCATCGGTGTCGAAATACTCGTACGCATATACTGAGCAACCCACCGTGGCAATGGCGATCGTCCGATCCTTAAGGTCCAGTTCGTCGAGCACCTCCGCCACCAGCCGATGGGCAATGCCGTGAGTACAGCCCGGGCAATAGCGCATCTGAACATCGGTGAGACTATCCGGCCGGGTGTAGATTGGCTGGATTGTTTTTGTTGTAGCCAAAGTATTCATCTCCCGTAAAGGACTTTGCCAGCACCTTTACGCTCAAGCGATTTCGATAATGCGCTCGGCGACTTCTTCGGGGGTCACCAGCACCCCACCAGTGCGGCCAAAGAACTCCACCGGGCAGGCCCCTTCAACAGCCAGGCGCACATCCTCAATGAATTGCCCCATTGACAGCTCTACCACTAACACCTTCTTCACGCGCTGAGCCCAGTCAGCAATAACCTCGGTCGGGAACGGAAAGAGACTGATCGGCCGGATCAGCCGGCAGGCGATGCCTGCCTCAGCAGCATGCTCAATTGCGGTCTGGCAAATCCGTGCCGAGATTCCATAAGCACAGACAAGTATTTCCGGGGCGTCGGCCCCGTGCTCGGTCCAGCGGGTCTCATTTTGAGCCGCTTCCTCGTAGCGTTGCTGAATGCGCAGGTTGACCTCTTCCATAACCGGCGGGTCGGTCCACAGCGAGTTGACGATATTGCGCTGGCGGCCTCTCCGTCTTCCTCCGACTGCCCACGCAGGCTTCTCCTCCGGCGGGTCAAGGCGCTCGCGCAGTACACACGGCTCGCGCATACTGGCCAGGACGGCATCAGCTAGGATCATCACCGGATTGCGGTACCTTTGGGCAATCGGAAAGGCCTGCCCGATGAGGTCGTATATCTCCTGGACACTGAATGGTGCGAAAGTCAGGCAGCGGCCGTCGCCGTGGCCAGCCCCCCGCGTCGCCAGCCAGTAATCGGATTGGGCTGGTGCGATGTTGCCCAGTCCCGGTCCGCCCCGCACCATATTCACGAGCACGCAGGGCAGTTCCGCGCCGATCATATAGGAAAGGCCCTCCTGCATCAGGGAAATACCTGGCGACGAGGAGCTGGTCATCGCCCAGGCGCCGGTGGCCGCCGCCCCGTAGAGCATATTGATGGCGGCAACTTCACTCTCGGCCTGGATATAGACCCCGCCGATCTCGGGCAAGTGTGCCGACATATACTCCGGGATCTTGTTCTGCGGAGTAATCGGATAACCGAAGAAATAGCGGCACCCGCCGGCAATTGCTCCCTCGGCGGCCGCTTCGTTGCCGGTAATGAGTTGGCGCTCAGGCACTGGCTTCCGCCTCCACCTTGATTCGGTAGATTTCAATGCAGACATCCGGGCACATCAGCGCACACATCTGGCAGCCGGTGCAATCTTGCTCACTGATTACCACGGCCGGATGATGCCCTGCCTCGTTCATATCAGAACTCAGTTCAATAATACTCTGGGGACAAAACTCCACGCACAACCCACAGCTCTTGCAGCACTGCTGGTCAATAATTACGCGAAACATAGGATCTCCTTACTTCACTGGCACACACAAGCAGCTACCGCTCCAGCCCCCAGCGTAGCTTGGTATGCAACCTCTCGAAGAAAGAGCCTCGGTCAAGGCGCACCAGTTGAGCCTTGAATGTCGCCTTGCGAATCACAATCAGGTCTTCGGAGGTGACTTCAACATCTTCTTGACCATCCACGCTCAACCGCACGGTCACCGGCTCGTCATAGCGCTCCTCGACGCGCACAGTTACCACCGAATCGTCGTCTACGATGAGGGGCCGCAGATACAAAGTATGAGGACAGATGGGATTGAGAATAAGGCAATCTAAGTCTGGATCAACCAGTGGCCCGGCTGCTGACAGATTGTAAGCAGTCGAACCCGTTGGAGTAGCCACAATCAAGCCATCGGCAGGATAGACGGCAACGCGCTCGTCGTCCACTTGCGTATCCAGCCGCACCATCCGGCGCGGATATATCCGCGAAATAACCGCATCATTGAGGGCCAAGAGTTGATCGGTGACTTGATCTCCACGTCGCACTTCCACCGACAACATTAGTCGTTGATGGATGTGATACTCGCCCGCTAACAGTTGGTCTATGCGGTCGAGCACCACCACCGGCTGGACGGCAGCCAGAAATCCAAAACTGCCCAAATCGACTCCCAGCAACGGGACTTGCGCAGGCCCGGCCAAGCGCGCTACCCTCAGCAGCAGCCCGTCGCCGCCCATCACGATTACCATATCGGCCTGGGCCACCAGCTCTTCCCGCGGAAGTTGCTCGTATTGACCCGCACAGCTCTGGGCGGTATTCGGGTCAAGCAACACCGCAACTTCGGCCTCGCGCAGCTTTGCTATCAGCGACTCAGCAAACTCCGTGGTTCCCGAACTCTGTTGACCGCTGACCAGGCCTACTATCTTAATAGTTGTAAACTTCTGGATACGGCTCATTAACTGGGTTCCGACTCCTCACTCGGCTGAAGCTGCTCAATATTCTCCTTAGCCGGCTGATAATTTGGGTTGATCTGGAGCGCTCGCTGGTACTGCTCACGGGCTTCGTCCAGCTTGCCCTGGCGCTGATAAGCTGCCCCCAGGTTATTGATGGCGTAGACATACTGGGGATCAGTCTGCAAAGCCGCTTTGAAATGAACTATGGCCTCGGTAACATCTTGCCGATCCAGGAATATCAGACCGATATTGTTGTGCGCTTCGGCGCTGCCGGGCTCCAGCTTCAGCACCTGGAGATATTCGGCCAGCGCCTCAGACTTGCTTCCCCGGTCGTAGTAGGCATTGGCCAGACCCAGGCGCACCTGCGAGCTGTCAGGGAACCTTTTAGCCACTGCCTGCCACTGCTCAAACGCTTGGTCAACTTTGCCCGCCTTGGTCAGCGACCAGGCCAGATTGAGATAGGCAACTTCCCGCTGGGGCTGGCCCCGGGGCTGACACTGGATGGCCTGCTGAAACGTCGTGCTAGCCTCGTCATACCTGCCCTGCTGGAATTGTACCCAGCCTAAGTTGATCAGACAGTTGACATTGGCCGGCCAGACGGCCAATGCCTGTTTGTAGGCTGCTTCGGCCTGCTCGTATTGCTGCTGAGCAGCCAGAACCAGGCCCAGATTATACTGCGCGACAAAGTCGTCGGGAGCAGCCTGCGTTGCCTGCTGGAGATGACTGACCGCCTCCGTGTAGCGCTGCACATTGTACAACGCTGTGCCCAGACCAAGGTGAGCATCTGCGAGGTTCGCATCCACAGCCAGTGCCGCCTGATAGGCCTCTACAGCCGCCTGGTTGTCGCCCGATTGAAGATACAGTGAGCCAAGTGTGCTCAACACGGCTGTATTCTTCGGCTGTATTTTGCGCGCCGCCTCGTACTCGCGAGTTGCTTTGGCTGTCTCCCCAGCTCTTTGCAATGCATAACCAAAATTTATGTGTGCCTCCGGGTCATTGGGACTTACCTCAAGGGCACGATTATACTCATTGAAGGCCACCACAAAATTGCCCTGGCGAGCCATCAGATTCGCCAGATTGTAATGAGCGTCAAAGTAGTCGGGAGTGATTTCCAGGGCACGGCGGTAGCTTTGCTCAGCCTGTTCAGACTTACCAACCTCAGCGTAAGCATTACCCAGGTTATTGTATATCACGTGCGATCCTTCACTGCGGTTAGCTGCCTGTTCCAGACACTCAATAGCCCGCTTGGCGTCGCCCAGTTGCAGCGAAACCGTTCCACACCAGGCCAGGACTACTGGGTCGTTGGGCACCAGGCCCAAGGCCGCCTCGAAAGCCGCCTTTGCGCCAGCAAAGTCCCCAGCCTCATACAGCGTCAGGCCGCGCTGGAAGTCATCGGGGCTTGATTGTTGTGCGTAACTGACACTAGCAATCAGCGCCATGACCAGAATTACCACGGCAAGACTCGCGCATACCTTCATTTCTCAGGCACCTCCATTATCAGGCTTAGTTGCTTGAGTCTATAAAGCTATTTGCTGACGTAGGCGACGTCCGCACCGCGGCAGACTTTGGCCGCAGCCTGCACGATCGCCTCAGTATCTATGCCCACATCGGCGCGCAGGTGCTCAACACCTCCGAAGGTCACAAACTCGTCAGGTACGCCCAGGCGAACCAGTCTCACGTCGTCTGGGCCGCAGTCATTGAGCAGCTCTGCTACAGCCGAGCCGAACCCACCCGCTCTAACATTCTCTTCTACTGTTATAATTGCCCCAATGTTGTTGGCAAGACTGATAATCAGACTGAGGACTTCCGCTGCCTCCAGAGCCACCGCAACACAATTGCCCACGGCAACTACTGCTACATCATTCCCCTCCCGACGCACTTTGCCCTTCCCCACCGGCAACGGCTCCAGCGGCACCTGCCAATCGACGGCAGGCCCGCAGCCACGGGGATAGCGTAATGCCGCTGGACTGTCGAGTGTCAGGGCTGTCGCCAGCATATGGCGCAGCTCCGCTCTGTCCGACGGAGCCATCACCGTCATATTGGGGATATGCCGCAGATAGCTCAAATCAAAGAGGCCGTGGTGAGTCGGCCCGTCCGCGCCCACGAGGCCAGCGCGGTCTACCGCAAAGACCACGGGAAGATTCTGCAGGGCCACATCGTGAATAATCTGGTCATAACTGCGCTGCAAGAAGGTAGAGTATATGGCCACGATCGGCCGCATGCCCGCGGCGGCCAGTCCCGCTGCATAGGTGACAGCGTGTTCTTCCGCCATCCCCACATCAAAGCAGCGGCCAGGGAAGAGCTTCTTAAACTGGTCCAGCCCGGTTCCGTCCAGCATCGCCGCTGAGATGGCCACAATTCGCTCGTCGTCTTCGGCCAACTCGCAGACTGTCTGCCCCAATACTTCACTGAAAGTAGGCTGCTGGCGCGAGGAAACGGTCTCGCCATTCTCCGGCAGAAACGGACTGGTACCGTGGAAACGGCGCGGATTATTTTCCGCTGGCTCATAGCCCCGGCCTTTTTGCGTCAGCAGATGAACCAGAACTGGTCCCTTGATGCGCACAGCATGCCCGAGCAGGCTACTCATATGAGCTATGTTGTGGCCATCAATCGGACCCAGATAGGTGAAGCCAAACTGCTCAAAGAGCATCCCTGGCACGACAAGTTGCTTGATCCCCAGCTTGACTCGGTCCAAAGCGTGGACCATGTCCTCGCCCATCGGGATACGTCGCAGCAGGCGCAGAGCATCTTCGCGCGCCCGCCGGCCAGCCGGGTGTAGCGTTGCCCGCAGCGTGGCTAG
>JALGTD010000057.1 GCA_029821515.1 Candidatus Zipacnadia bacterium
GTATCTATACGGTCAAGACGAAGCGCGTGGTGAGGCCTTGCGCAAGCAGCGGGAGGCCTGGATACGGGCACACGAGCTGGGTGTCAAGGTCTTTGTGGCTGGCTACAAGGGTAGCAACTTCGACCTGGTGGGCGACGTCCAGGACCTACTGGTGGCTGCCGGCAATCCATCTCGCGAAGAGGCCGCTCGCTGGCACTCACGCGGGCATAAGATATTCTGCTACGCTAACCCGCAGACCGGGCTGGAAGCGCCCGAGACATACCGGCGCAACTACGGCCTGTTGCTGTATGTGCGAGACTATGACGGCAGTATGACCTACATTTACTACCACGACTGGCCCGAATCTGGCGATGCTGAGGGTCGATTTCGGTGCCACAATATGGTCTACCCGACCGTGGATGGAGTCATTGACACTGTCCAGTGGGAAGGCTACCGGGAGGGTATTGATGACCTAAGATATGTGGCCACACTCAAGCACACCATTGAGCTGGTGCGGGATGCTGCCCCCGGGCCGCTGGCGCTGGGGTTGGCTGCAGAAGCCGAGCAATTCCTGGCCAGTCTCGACGTCTACGAGGATCTTTATCGCATTCGCCACCAGTTGATTGAATTGACGCTGGCGCTACTGGGGTCGCTCGAGGAATAGAAGCTGTTTCAAGACCTATGGTTGTGGGGTTTTTTGGGTATAGACTTTTGCATTATTACATGTAATAATACTGGGCCAGAGGTGATTGCCAATAGCCCGGAAGCGCCCTTTATTGACGGACGAGCAGTGGGCGAAGATCGAATCGCCGTTGCCCAAAATAGCGCCCTATCTAAAGGAGGACACAGTTATGAGTGCGAATACGGTTCGCCTGAGTGTAGTGTTCCTGGTGCTGATCATATTCCCGTGTATGCTCAACGAGTGTAGTGTTCCTGGTGCTGATCATATTCCCGTGTATGCTCAACGCAGCTGACGACAGCGAGGCAGTGGCCACACAGATGGCTGGTCTGGCCACAGAGGGCCAGCGGTTGCTGGTCTATTCCGTGCGAGCCATCACTAACCGCCAGATCCTGCCCGTGCCGAATGTCCCAGCCAGCATTGAGCGTCAGCTTTCGCTGCGTGCCTGCCGTGGAGAATATGAACCGGCCTCGTTCGTCATGTATCCGCTCGAAGAAGTGGGCGCCCTGATGGTTAGCGCCACGAAACTGCGCGGCCGGGGTGGCGTGATCAGCTCAGATGCCGTCGACATCCGAGCGGTCAAGGTGTGGTATCAGTCAGGTGATCAAAGTGCCGGAGGGTACGGCCCCAGACGTAATAGCAACTGTCCCTTGAGTCAAAACCTACATCTGTTGACCCCCGAATTACTGCTCAAAGATGACGGACTTGTGCGAGTAGACTATCTTAGTCAGAACAATTACCTGCGGCTCGACTTCCCGGAGGGCCGGAGCGAGTGGCGATGTGTTAGTGATCCCGAGAATCCTCTGCTTCTGCCGGAGGCAATGAACGATAGCTGCCCGGTGCGCGATGCGGAGAGTTTGCAGCCGCTCGAGGTTCCGGTTCACCGGGCAAAGCAGATGTGGGTGACTGTGCACGTGCCCGATGACACGGCGGCTGGGGTGTACCGTGGCTACATCGAGATTAGCGAGTCCGGAAGGCTCCTGGAGCGGCTGCGTGTTCGCCTGGAGGTTCTGCCTTTCGAGCTGGCGCCCAATCCGCTGGAATCGAGCATGTATTTCCACTGGGGCGATAAGGTCGTCTTCGACGGGCCGGGGTCGGTATCGTACAAGTATCGGAGTGCTGAACAGTATCGAGCTGAGTTGCAGAACCTGCTGGCCCACGGCGTGAATAACCCCACGGTGGGGATGACCTATGGGGGGGGCACGTTGCCTGAGATACTGCGCATTCGCGCGGAGGTGGGGATGGCCCAGGATAACCTCTACCTCATCAGCCAGTCGGCCGCGGCGTCTGAGGATGTTATCAAGAATGTTGTGGAACTGGCCCGGGAGTTTGGATACTCGGAGGTGTATCTATACGGTCGAGATGAAGCGCGTGGTGAGGCCTTGAACTCGCAGCGGGAGACCTGGATACGGACGCGAGAGCTGGGTGCCAAGCTCTTTATGGCTGGCTATCGGGCGGATTACCCATATCCGGGGCCCGGCAACTTCGACGTGATAGGCGATATCCAGGACCTACTGGTGGCCTATGGCATTCCATCTCGCGAAGAGGCCGCTCGATGGCACTCACGTGGGCATAAGATATTCTGCTACGCTCACCCGCAGACCGGCTTCGAAGCGCCCGAGACATATCGGCGCAACTTCGGCTTGCTGCTGTATCTGCGAGACTACGACGGCGGTATGACCTACATTTACTACCACAACTGGAACGATTTTGGAGGTCGATTTCGGGCCCACAATATGGTTTACCCGACCGTGGATGGAGTCATTGACACTGTCCAGTGGGAAGGCTACCGGGAGGGTATTGATGACCTAAGATACGTGGCCACACTCAACGACACCATCAGGCGGGTGCGGGATGCTGCCCCCGGGCCGCTGGCGCTGGGGGTGGCTGCAGAGGCCGAGCACTTCCTGGCCAGTGTCGATGTCAACACCTACGACGATCAGCAGGGCGAGGATTGCCAAAATCGCTCTAACTGCGGTGACGCCGACGATCTTTATCGTGTTCGCGATCAGTTCATTGAATTGACGCTGATGCTACTGGATTCGCTCGAGGAATAGAAGCTGTTTCAAGGCCTGTGGTTGCGAGGTTTCTGGGTTTAGACTCTTCCATTATTATGTGTAATAATGCTGGGCCAGAGGTGATTGCCAATAGCCCGGAAGCGACCTTTATTGACGGACGAGCAATGGGCGAAGATCGAACCGCCGTTGCCCAAAATGGCGTCTGATCCCGGAGGCAGACGCCTGTCTGACGATTTGATTGAATAATTTGTGAAACTTCTCGGCTCCCAGGCGGGCCGACCGTTGTCCGGACAGCAGCAATCGCTGACTGTCTCCGAGACGAAACTAAGGTCCACTGCTGCCGCCAGTTTACGCTGCAAATGGTCGGTTGGGATTAACTCTCCATAGATCATGCCAAAGAAGCTGCTTTGGCTGCTGTCTTCGCCTTGCGGAGTTGTTATCGCGACCATTGAAGACTCGGGCTTCAACCATTACTGCGTGTTCTAGCACACATCCCTCTTGACATAAATCCCTCCCTGCTACAATATAGGATAACTTTTGCAACAGTCTCTGCAAGTATGAACAACAAAGAAGGTGCCAACTGATAGATGACTTCGAAAGAACGAGTGCTGACGGCGCTGCGATTCGAAGAGCCTGACCGGGTTCCCCTCGCTGAGCACGCGGTTGATTTCGATACTATCGAAAAGATCATCGGGCACGAAACCTATGTACGTGCCAAGGCCAAATCGCAGATTGCCTTCTGGGAAGGCCGGCACGACGAGGTAGCCGAGAGCTACCGTAAAGACCACGTCGAACTCCACAATAAGCTGGACATGGACATTGTTAACCTTGCGGCCGATGCAACCTGGTACATCCCGCCCCCGACTGATGACACGCCTCCCAGACGGATTGATGAGAACACCTGGGAAGACAAGTATGGCCGAGTGTATAAGCGTTCCAACATTACTGCGGACCTCACTTGTATCAAGGACCCGGTTAGTGAGCAGAAGCAGTTCTCCGTCGCAGATTTCGAGGGCGAGCCGCCCCCGCTCGTCCGAAATGAACAGACCTGGGCTATTCTGGACTCTGTTATAAGCGAATTAGGCGCTGAGAAATTCATCTGTGGACCGTCGGGCGGAGAAATCGGGATCGTCTTTCTCGGCGACGGATTTGGAAGAGGGGGAGGGGCGATGGAAAAGGCATTGATTGCTTTCATCGAGCAACCCGAAGTGGTAAGGGCGGCTACCGCTTATCTGCTCAAGCAACAGAACCTGGCCGATGATGTCGCGATCCATCCGGGTCAGGATGCCATCGAGTGGGGCATAGACTTTGGGACGAAGACAGGCCCGTTTATAAGTCCGCGAATGTTCAAAGAATTCTTTCTCGAAGCCAACCGGGTCAGAGTCGAAAGGATGCACAGCAGAGGCCTGAAGGTGATAAAGCACTCTTGCGGCAGCAACGAGGGCCTGCTGGATTACTTCGTACAGATCGGCTACGACTGCTACCAGTCAATCCAGCCGACCGCGGGTATGGATATATGCGAGATAAAGAAGAGCCACGGAGATAGGCTGGCGTTGTGGGGTGGAGTGGCTGTCGAGAATCTGGTCAGTGGCACACCTGAACAGGTCAGAGAGGATGTGCGCCGGGCGATGCGCTGTGCTAAGCCCGGCGGTGGATTCATTCTCGGCGCCAGCCACAGCATTGCCGTGGGCACTAAGTACGACAACTTCATGGCGATGCTTGATGAATACCACAAGCTGGCCGAGTACTAGCTCCCGGGTTGTGGTGACTCGCCAACAGCTACGGGCTCGGATGGCTGGACCTGAGCCAGCATATACTTGACCATATGGACACGACTGTTAACCGTTCATCGCATCCCCACTGGTAGTCTGCTTAACGAAAGCCACAAAATCAGCAAACGACAAGCGTTCGGAGATATTGTGAGCCGGCAGACGTAGCGGATTGCTGCGTCTGGTAACATAGCGAAACGGGTAACCCTTGTACCAATGGCGGGCAGTGGCAAAAAGCTGAGCTACTACCGCTTCGACCGCTTCATTCCACTCACCCTCAGGGTAGGTAAAGCAAAATGGGGTGAACCCCAGTTCCCGTTCAATATCTTCGCGGCATCCGTGCAACTCCATCTCTATGCGCTCGTGACAACCTGCTTCGGCCAGCTCGCGCAGATTGGGATGAGTGCGGGTGTGAGCACCGATAATCCAGCCGGCCTCGTGTAACTGCTCCAATTGTTGCCAGTTCATAGCCGTGTACCACGGTGACCCGTCGTGCTCCATTTCGGGTAGCTTCCCGTCAGCCAGAGCGGTGATGACAAAGCAGGTCGCCCGCCATCCATATTCCGCCAGTATTGGGACAGCGTAGTCATAAGCAGCACCGCGATTGTCATCAAAATCTATCAGCACAGGTTTCGGAGGCAGGTTAACCTCGTCTTGCAGCCAGCCATACAGCTCCTGATGGGTTATCACTGAGAAGCTGTGGTCGTGCAGGTAGTTCATCTGACGAACAAAGTTGCTGAGCAGTACATGCCCACAGTGCTTGCCAGCTACTACCGGCGGGGCATCATCGTCGGGATGGACGCGGTGATAGACCAAAATGGGAACCTGGTCGCAGTTGTCAGCGGGTTCTATCGGCGCGTTCTGGGCACCTATCTCTTTAGGCATAGGACGCTCATCCTCCGCAGATTGGAGAAAGCTGCACATGACTTTCTCTGTGCAGGCCTGAGCTCCGAATCACAGCTCAATCTGTCATTGACACAAACCAACATTATCTACATGCTTTACTACTCCGAATAATATTCTCCGCTTGACATACTAATTCCTCTGCGGCTGGGCCCGAGCCAGCACATACTTGACCATATGGATCATCGCCTGACCCTGGAGCTCCACCCGCACGCTGCCCACTGCTGAAGTCACTGTCTCAGCCATCTTGATCCCCCCTTACTAACATGCACTTGCCACATTACTGTTCGGCCCTTCAGGGTTTTCTTCCTCCCTGTGTGCCTAATGCCAACAGTGCACCTGGACTCCTTTCTGTGACAAAGACAGTCCCATATGTGCTCATTACGTCCACTGCTGAATCACTTGGTGGGAGCTATCGTCAATATGCAACGACTTTACGTATCTTCCGGGAGGCGGCCGCTCTTCTTGGGCCGGCGCTCCTCCTACTGCTGCGACCAGTTGATCGTCACCTGGTCCACCGGCGCAAGCCGCTGGCGCGGTCGGCTGTTTCGCTGAAGCCAGCAGACAGGCCTCTCTTAGCGGATGATGTGGTAGGCGGCGCCACCCTCCAACTCCAGGGTCGGATGTCCCGCTTCATCGGGCAGAGCAGCTGTCTGCTGGGCGGTGAGGACGTGCTCCACGGCCTTGACGTCTTGCAGAGCGGGCTCCACGATAGTGACCCTGCCATGGTACTCTGGGACAGTCACCAGGTAGTCATCCAACCAGGACAGGCCGTCGGTGAGACCCCGAGCGTCACGGACCCCACGTTCCCGGACCAGTCTGACGATAAACTGGTTCATGGGGTCGGCTGCATTCTTGATGGCACTCTCAACGCTCTCGAGCCCCGCCATCGGCGGGTTCCACTGCACGTTGCCGCTAGCCAGGTCGTAGGCATGCAAGGTCCACCACGCAAGCCGCTTGCCGTACTTGACGAAGTTGTACATCATGCGTTGCCCCGTCATCACCCCAGGCGGGGGTGGGGGGAGAGTCAGCGTGCCGTGGGTGTAACTGGTGGCCGGATAGTCGGCGTGAACACCTTCGTGGGATAGGTGAAAGTCGCCGGGCTTGACTGCCTGCACGATGTCCCACATCTCCTGGAAAAGGCTGCGCATCGCCGGCCCCGCCTCCGACGGGAAATGGCCTTGAGTGTGCTCGGGACTGAAGTCGCAGGCCAAGGCGAAAACCGAGCAATCCAGCCAGAAGCCGTCTACGTCGAAGTCTTCGACGTAACGCCGCGTCCAGTCCAGCATGTACTGGCGGTATCCTGGGTCAAGCCCGTTGCAGGCAACGATGAACTCGTCGGCGTCCCAACCCCAGGACATCCAGTGCACGCCATCCACACCCCGGATGGCCCACTCCGGGCGCATCTCGCCCCAGGGCTTCAGGCCGGAACCGCTGACCCAGACCTGGACCTTGCCGCCGGCCTCATGAATCCGCCGCACCATCTCTCGGAATTCCCGATGGGTGCCCGAGTTAGGGCAAGGGCCCATGCTGGAGGGGCTCGTGGCGTCGTCGAAGCGCTTTATGTCGTGAGTATACATCCAGATTCCATTAGCCCCGCCGTGTTCAATGCTGGCCACCGCGGCATCGGCCACCTCGGAGAACTTGCGCGGCTCCGCCCCTGCGGACTGGGTGGCCGTCCAGGTGGTGTGATAACACCAATCCGGCGGCTCCTCGTACTGATCAAACTGACCGGCCCAGACGTGCTCCATCTCCTCCAGGTCCCGCCCCCAGAGAAGCGACATCTCAGGCACGGGGAACTCCTCCAGCGGGGCCATGAGCTTGTGATACTGCATGTGGAACTGAATGCCGTCCTCGTTGTAGTCCGCGGTGTAGGCCAAATTGGAGCGGCGGGCATAGATGAACAACCACTGAGCTGGGTCAGTGCGGTAGAAGAGTGCGCCAGGGATGCTCTGTGGTCCCGGGTAGGTGCGGCGCAGGAGGTGCCAGAGACGAGGCACGACCTCATGCATGGGTCCGTCCTCGGCGCTGATGTGCTCGAAAGGACCTCCCCCTGACAGATGGCAAATGCGCATCTGGGTATCGGGCTGTATGATGGCGAAGCGCCAGCCCAGGAAGCCCAGGGTGTCAATCCACAGTGGCATCTCCACATCATGGGTGGTCGGCCCGGGGCAAGGGTAGATATGCTCCATCGGCACCCGCTTGACCCGGTATTGCAGGTGCAGACCGTGGCGGCTGGGTACTGCCAGTCGCGCAACTTGCAGCCCCCAGCCTTGCGAGTAAGCGGCGTATTCAGTGGTGCGCCCAACGGTTTGAAGAATGCCGCGCTCATCCTCGAAATCAAAGGGCGCAGTGTGGAAGAACATGTTTAAGGAAAGAGAACGCCGGTTTACCTGTATCTCCCATAGCGGAGGCCGCTCAATGATTGGCAGGTCAAGATCCACCGCCTTCATGTATACAATGTCGCCGGTGTTCGCATCGACATCTACGACCAAGTTGTGGCGATCGGTGAGGCGTACCGTGCCGGCCGTTGGCTTAGTCATGCAATATCATCTCCTGGCGCGACGGAAGTAGTCTCCAGTCAACCTGTTGGGTCATATCATCCAGGCTTGCCCAAACCAAATTGGGCCGCCTTTGTCATTGGCGCCTTCGCATCCGTGTACCTACCGCACTGCAGCCAGCAACGGGTACTGGCCGAGCGTCCTGCGGCCAAGTCTCCAGACGACGGATGTGCCTTCATAGCTAGCGTTGTCTCTCTACCCGCCAAGTATCTCCCGTGACCTGAGCTACAACCGCCCAAGGTTGATATGACCAATGCGGGATCATCCTCGTGCGTCGCACACGGACGGCGTAATTCGAGTTGGCCGGCTACTGGCTGGCGTCATCCTGGGTACTGGTACGTTGGAGGTACGCCTCCCGCCCGGCTAGCATGTACTGCCAGATGCCCTTCTCAAAGAGCGCCACGCGCCGCTTCACTATTCTCTTGCGGGCGGACTCCTTGGCCTGCTCCATCAGTTTACCCAGCTCGGCCATACGCTCAGCGGTACCCAACCAACCCCAGGCAATCTCCTCATTGTGATGGTCATCGAAGCCCGGTGGATAGTTAGCCGGATTAGCATAGATCGCTTCCATTCGCTCGTACATCTGCTTCATCGGCTGTGCCGCCGCCCCGTAGTAGCGGGTGAAGAACTCGTCAATGAGCTGGTTACCGTCCAGAGTGGGATCATCAGCCAGACGGAAGGTGACATAGAACTCCAGTTGGTCGAGCAGGGCGCTGCGTCGATCCACGCCCGGACCTGGCCTGGCCAGATACGAAGGTTCATAGAATAGACCGCGAATGCCAGCCTGGTGGTACGAAGCCATTTGCTCGACGATAGTGTGGGCGAAGAAGCCGGGAAAACAACGGTACTGATTCCAAAGGGCATTGGCCGCGGGGAAACAGTAGTACAACCACAGGAACTTCCGGCGCTCCTTGGATTCGGCTACCCAACTCTGGAGTATCTCCCTGTCGTTGTCCTGCACCAAGTCGTGGTAGATCGTGCGTGCGTGCAGACAGAGCTGGACGGAGACGTTAGGCTCCAAATGCTCCTTGCTGGGGGGATATGCGTAGCCGTCGTAGGCCACAGCGGCAATGTACTTGTCGGGGTAGAGGGGGCGAAGCTGCCGTGCGATCTGGCTGACGAAGCCGAATAGGTAGTCGCTGGCTAGATTGCTGGAGAAGGGAAACAGCGTCGGAGACCACTGACAGAGTCCGCGCCCGCGAGTGGGTTGAGGCAGCTGCACCAGGCAGGATTGTCCATGGGGACGACCGCGAAGTAGTCTCCTGCTCCCACTGCCCCTGGCTGGAGTCCTTTGCCGTCGAAGTAATCCTGGGCATCTTGCACCACCTGTGCGATCAGTCCCGGATTGCTGTAGCACATCTGAGTTGGGCGCTCTCCGCGTCCCTGGGCGAAGTACTCCGGATGGCTCTTG